>RFZL01000026.1 GCA_009920665.1 Alphaproteobacteria bacterium
AGGGGCGTCACTGTCAGGTGACACCAGCACCACCTCACCGCTTGCGTTGGCAACGCCAAGCGTCAGCACCTCGGACATGAAGGGGCCAATCTGGCGAGGCGGAAAATTCACCACCGCCATGACCTTTTTCCCGATCAGCATTTCAGGACTGTAGAGTTCGGTGATCTGTGCCGATGATTTCCGGGTACCAACATCAGCGCCAAAATCAATCACCAGCTTGAACGCCGGCTTGCGCGCTTCCGGGAACGGGCTTGCCTCGACTATGGTGCCACATCGGATATCGATTTTCATGAAATCGTCGAAACTTGCGCTCGGGCTTGCCTTGTTATCCTGGCTCATGGTTATCCTGGCTCATGGGTTTCTGTAGGGTCTGCAGGGCGGCTACTGGTATCGCCCGCCCGGGGCCTGATCCAGCGGCTCATCATCGCTGCCGGTATCGTCGTCACCGCCACTATCCTGCGAGGCACCGCCACCAAGAACACGCAGCGTGCGGCCCCATTCCTCGGCCGTTGCGAGACGCCGGTCGATTTCCTTCATCGTCGTCGCCAGATCGGGCGTGTCATCATCCTGCCAGATCCGCGCCACCACCATGGCAACGCCGGCGACACCGCGAACCCGCGCCTCTCCCTGCCAGCCCGCCAGATCATCACCGGCCATGCGGAGAAGCATGCGCATGGCCTGCACCAGCGAATCAATCAGCCGCAACCCAAGTGCCGGATCACGACGTGCCGCCGTATCAAGCTGCGCCACCTGTCGCCGGTAGGGGGCGTAGATCTCGAAGCGATGCGTCAGCGCCTCGATGATCTTGTCACGCACCGACACATCGCCGGCATCCTCGATATCGGCCAGCGTTTCCAGAACCGCCTGCCGGTCAAGCCGCTGCAGCTTGTGGAGGATCAGCGCGATGATGCTGCCCGCCACGGCGCGCGCCGCCGCCGGTGCGACGCCTGCCGCATCAGCTACATCGTCAATATGGATGGCGCGGGGAGGCTGGTCGGCCAGCATCGTCCAGGCGGCGTCGGACAGCCTGTCCATCATCATGGTTGGCGTTTCAGCTACAGCCATACGACCACTCCCTCAAACTCGGCTCACCACCCGAAGATGGTGCCGATCGGGAACCGGATCAAGCCGCAATCAGGCCTGTGGATGCTGTCATCCGCCAAGTTCGACCGACCGGTCCCGCGCGGCAAGGATGGCGCGGGTCATCAAAGCTTCCATGCCGTCCTCGGCCATCAGTACCGATAGCGCCGCCGCTGTCGTGCCACCCTTGCTGGTGACATTGATGCGCAGCTGAGATGGCGGGTCGTCCGCAGCCCCGATCAGGGCGCCGGCACCGGACACAGTCGCCTCGGCGAGCAGGCGCGCCAGCTCGGCAGGCAGGCCGGCCTTGATGCCGGCGGCGGTCATCGCCTCGGCAAGGAGAAATACGTAGGCGGGGCCCGAGCCCGACACAGCCGTGACAGCATCCATCAATGACTCGTCATCCAGCATCACTACCGACCCGACAGCTGACAGCAATGTTCTCGCCAACGCCACGATGTCGGCCGGCGCATCGCCGGCGAACAGCGCCGTAACGCCCTTGCCAATGGCGGCAGGTGTGTTCGGCATCGAACGAAGCACCATCGCCCCGGCACCAAGGCGGGCACGGAACCAACCTGTCGGGATGCCGGCGGCGATCGACAGGAAGGCCGTGTCAGCGCCGACAAGCGCACCAAGGCCGTCAATGGCCTCATCCATCATTTGCGGCTTCACCGCGAGGACGATAATCCGCGCGGCGCGCTCGCTTGCGGCGGCATCACCGATGCTGGCATGGAGGCGGACATTGTCATGCTCGCCTGTCCAGGCAAGATGGTCCGCCATCGGCTCGACGATTGCGAACTCCGCATCAAGACCGGTATCGGCAAGCCACCCATGCAGCATCGCGCTGCCCATCTTGCCGCAGCCAACAAGCGTAATCAGTGGTTTCATATGACGTCAGGACATTGCGCCGGCGCGCTATGCCTCCCCTTCGGTGACCATCATCACGGCCGTGGCGGCATCATCTGCAGACAACGCACCGCTGACCACCTGGTAAATGGCCGGATAGACCTGTTCGCACTCGCCAAGCATGATGTCGACAACATCTTCCACCTGCTCGGGCGTCGCCCCGCCAGCACCACGAAGCGCCAGCGTGTGCCGCAGCTCCAGCTCGCAGGTCGCCATGTCAAGTGCCAGATGACCAATGAAAAGCTGCTGGTTCAGAAGCGCCGCCAGCAGCGCCAGCTCTCCCACCTGCTCACGGTCCGCCTTCACATCAATGCGGCAGATGACCTGCAGCGCCTCATCACTGTCCTGCCAGGAAACCGCCAGCTGATACTGGCTCCACTGCCCGGGAATTTCGGCCAGCAGCGCGTTATGCTCCTGCTGGCACAGCAACCAGTCATGGCGCGCGACAAACCGCGACACAAGATCAATCGGATGGGCCAGCGTCAGGTCGATAGAGGCTTGGGTCGGTGCCATGGGGCGGGCATCCTCGGCAGAAGTTACAGCCTCAAAATGCCGTATCCCGCCGGGGCTTTCAACACAATATTTTGTGGTCTTCGCATGACCGAACCACATCTGCTTGTGGATAAATCTGGGAAATGATGGATAAACAACAGCTTCACGGTCAATGTTCGCCAGACACGCAAAGCCGGAAAAAACGACGATCATGGATGGCGCAGATCGCCGCGGTCCGTTTCAGGATTTTTTCGCTGCACTGGCGCGCGTGCCGGCCGATTTTGTGGCCTTCTTCGCGACTTTTCTTGCTGCCTTTTTCGGGCTTGAAGCCTGTTCAGCAAGACGCGATTCGAGAGCGGCGAGACGGGCTGCCACGGCATCATGGCGAGTGCGCAACGCGTCAAATTCCTCGCGCGTGACAAGACCGCGCGCGTTCAGGCTGCGCTCGGTGCGCTGTTTCACGATATTGTCGATCTCCTCGCGAAGCCCGCCAAGGGCGGACGCGGCACCATTCGCCATCTGCGCCATGTCGGAGATGAATCGTGATCGGCCTCGCATGGGTCTCTCCCGCACAATTGCTGTCAAATCTGACCTTTGTTTCATACCAGATGTATGGTGTCCCGATGCGGTTTCCAATACCACGTCGGCGCCGAATGCGATATTGTGCCTTGCGCAATCCCGACCTGCAGACATTCTGTGAGGCCTGATCCATGAATGGCGGCATCATCCTTCCCCAATTCGATCCTTTCCTGATCAATTTTGGCGGGTTTGGAATCCGCTGGTACGCGCTTGCCTATATCGCCGGACTTCTTGGCGGTTACTGGATTCTGCGCCGTGAGGCGGGCCGGCAACCGCACGCGCCGATGCCTGTCGAGGCCGTTGATTCGCTGCTGAACCATGTTCTTCTCGGGGTCATTCTCGGGGGCCGGCTTGGCTATGTCATTTTCTACAGCCCGGCATTTTTTCTGGCCAACCCGCTGGACATCATCAAGGTCTGGCAGGGCGGCATGTCCTTCCATGGCGGACTGCTCGGCGTCACGGTCGCGATGTGGCTGTTCGCAACGCGGTGGGGTATTCCGGTGCTGGCGGTCAGCGACCGTGTTGCCATGGTGCTTCCCATTGGCCTGTTGCTGGGGCGGTTGTCGAATTTCATCAATGCCGAGCTTTACGGCCGGGTGACCGACCTGCCCTGGGGCATGGTCTTTCCGGGAAGCGATGGTCTGCCGCGCCATCCAAGCCAGCTTTACGAAGCCGGACTCGAGGGGCTTGCGCTTGGCATGATGATGCTTGTCGGCTGGCGACGGGGCTGGCTTCGCCGCACCGGCACCATGACAGCGACCCTTCTGGTCGGGTACGGGCTTGCCAGATTCCTTGTCGAATATGTCCGCGAACCCGACGCGCATCTCGGCCTCGTGCTTGGCATTGCGACCATGGGCCAGATTCTGTGCCTGCCGATGCTGGCGGCCGGTGGCTGGATCCTGTGGCGGCGTGGCGCATGACAGAGCCGGCCCCCGCCACCATTGCCGAGACATTGCACCGTCGGATCCGCGAGAACGGGCCGATCGGCGTTGATGACTACATGGCCCTCTGCCTTGGTGACACGGCGCATGGATATTATCACAGCCGCGACCCGCTTGGCTGGCGCGGCGATTTTACCACTGCGCCAGAAATTTCCGGCCTGTTCGGCGAGATGTGCGGACTGTATCTGGCGCATATGTATGAGCTGGCCGGCATGCGGGATGACGCCAGCGTGATTGAATTCGGGCCGGGGCGCGGCACGCTGATGCGCGACATGCGGCATGTCTGGGCACGGCTGATGCCAAGCCTGAACACGGCACCGCTGCATCTCGTCGAGACCAGCCCGGCGCTGCGTCATGTTCAGCGGGAAACGCTCGGCGCCGCAACCGTCACGGAATGGCATGATGATGTCGAAGCGGCGCTGGCCGCCGGTAACGGCCCGCTGTTCGGGGTCGCCAATGAATTCTTCGACGCCCTGCCCGCAGCGCAGGTGATTCATGAAAGCGGTACCTGGCACCACCGGCTCGTCGGATTGCGAGATGGCGAACTCGCCTTTGTAACCGGTGATGCGGTTGCAGATGTCGACCCGGCGATGCCGGATGACCCGGCTGACGGCATGGTGGCCGAACTGTGTCCGCAGGCAAGACATATCGTGACCTTGCTGGGACAGGCGCTGGCGAGTCGTGGTGGTGCGATACTGATTGTGGATTACGGGCGCGACGGCAATCCCGGTGACAGCCTGCAGGCGGTGGCCGATCATCGCCCGGTCGATCTGTTCGCCGCGCCGGGCGACAGCGATATCTCGCACTGGGTTGATTTCGCCGCGCTGGGGCATGCGGCGGCGCGGGCCGGTGCCCGCCTTGTCGGACCGGTGTCACAAGGCAGGTTCCTGATGCGGATCGGACTTTCCACACGCGCCGAACAGGCAGCGCAGCATGCCGCGCCAGAGGCACGACGCGCCCTGCTGGCAGCGATTGACAGGCTGACAAGCCCGGCCCAGATGGGCGAGGTGTTCAAGGTGGCGCTGCTGTTGCCGCCCGGCGCCGGAACACCGCCCGGCTTTGAGAATGAAGCCGGCCTTGGGAATGATGAAGCCTGGACTGACGGAGGTTAGGATGACCGGTTTCGAGATTGCCGGCACCACGCCGCCCTACCTCCATCACGCACCGACAAGCATCCGCGCAAGACACGGATTCTTCGGCACTGCCGGCGGTGTCAGTTCCGGTCTGTATGACAGCCTCAATTGTGGATATGGCTCCAACGATGATCCGGCCCTTGTGGCGCAAAACCGTGGCCGCGCGGCGGCCGCGATGGGCCTGGCGGCAGACCGTCTGGCGGCCGTCTATCAGGTCCACGGCACGGATGTCGTGACAGCGCGGGAGGGCGCGCCAGAGGATCGCAACCAGCTGGTGCGGGCTGACGGGCTGGTGACCACCGGCCGTGGGCTTGGCCTGACAATCCTCACCGCCGACTGCCTGCCGCTGCTTCTGGTCGATGCCGGCGCCGCGGTCATCGGTGCCTGTCATGCCGGATGGCGCGGTGCCGCCGCGGGTATAGTCGACACCACCCTTGCCACGATGCGCAGCGCCGGCGCCGGCCCCGTCACCGCGCTGATCGGCCCGACGATTCGCCAGCCAAACTATCAGGTCGGCTTGGAGATGCGCGATGAGGTTCTGGCGCAGACAGCGCCAAAGATTCGCGATGCCGCCAGGGCCTGTTTCATCGCCGACATACCGGGCAAGCTACGGTTCGATCTGGCCGTGCTTGTCGCCCTCTATCTCAGGCAGGCCGGTGTCGAGACGATCCATGATTGCGGGCTCGACACCTATGCCGCCAGCGAGGCACCGGGCACCGATTCTCTCAATTTCTTTTCCCACAGGCGCGCCACGCACGCCAGCGATCCGGATTGCGGGCGCCAGATCGCGATGATTTCCCTGCCATCATCAGCCGGGTGACCGCACTCAGGAACGAGGCGAAGACAATGCCACATCTCTATATTTTTCTTGGACTTCTGGTGGTTGGCATGTTTGCCAGCTGTTTCATGGTCTGACAGTTCCAACCCGTAAAAAGTTACAAAAGCATTACAAAAATCCCGTTATGATCTTGCCCGCATGCCGAGGCATTGGTATCTACAGGCGACGGTCTTGGGGGTGGCTGACGGCACCTCCGGAAGCCAATCCGGTAGGGCTTAGATGAAAATCCTTTCCTGCAACAGCAATCGTCCTCTCGCTGAAGCGATCGCTGCATATCTTGATGTTCCCCTGACCAAAGCGGATGTCCGCCGCTTCGCCGATATGGAAGTTTTCGTCGAGATTGGCGAGAATGTTCGCGGAGAGGATGTCTTCGTCATCCAGTCGACCTGCTTTCCGGCCAACGACAATGTGATGGAACTGCTTGTCGCGCTCGACGCCCTGCGACGCGGGTCGGCGCGGCGTGTCACGGCGGTCCTTCCCTATTACGGCTATGCACGGCAGGACCGCAAGTCCGGACCGCGCACACCGATTTCGGCGAAGCTTCTTGCCAACCTGATCACCTCGGCCGGCGCTGACCGCGTCCTGACTATCGATCTTCATGCCGGCCAGATCCAGGGATTCTTCGATATCCCGACGGACAATCTGTTCGCGGCGCCGGTGTTCATTGAGGATATCCGCTCGCGCTATGACAATGGCCAGGTGATGATCGTGTCACCCGATGTTGGCGGCGTTGTGCGCGCACGGTCGATGGCCAGCCGCCTTGATGCCGACCTCGCCATTATCGACAAGCGCCGTCCGAAAGCCGGCGTGTCCGAGGTCATGAACATCATCGGTGATGTCAAGGACCGGCACTGCATCATGGTCGATGATATCGTCGATTCCGGCGGCACACTGTGCAACGCCGCCGCCGCGCTGATCGAATCGGGGGCGCTCAGCGTCGACGCCTATGTCACGCATGGCGTGCTGTCGGGTGGCGCTGTCAGCCGCGTTGCCGCCTCGCCGCTGAACTCGCTTGTGACGACGGATTCGATCCCGGCCACCGAGGCCGTGCGGGTGGCCCGCAATGTGCGTCACCTGTCGGTGGCGCCGCTTCTTGGCGAGGCCATCCGGCGGATCAATGAAGAACGCTCGGTATCGACGCTGTTCTGATTGGGAATAGCCGCCAAACCCCTGCTTTTTGCTTGAGTTTTGGACCTCATGGGCCTATACCACGCGCTGCTGTGCACCCCTGGAGGCATGGCGCATTGTAAGAGCAAGGAGCAAGTACAATGTCCGATATCACAACCATCAGCGCTTCCGAGCGCGAACGGGTCGGTAAGGGGTCCGCCCGTGCGGCACGCCGCGCAGGCCTCGTCCCTGCCGTCATCTATGGCGACAAGAAGGACCCTGTGGGAATCACAATGGAATCCCGCGAAGTTACCAAGATCGTACACCAGCCCGGCATTTTCGGCCGCCTGCTGGATATCGATGTCGCCGGAACGAAGTCGACCGTGCTGACGCGCGACATCCAGTTCCATCCGGTGTCCGACAAGATCATGCATATGGATTTCCTGCGCGTATCGCAGAGCGCCACCGTGGCGGTTGCGGTTGCCGTTGAATTCATCAATGAGGACAAATGCCCCGGCATCAAGGTTGGCGGTGTGCTGAACGTTGTCCGCTACGAGGTTGAGCTGAACTGTCCGGCGACCGCGATCCCCGAGAAGATCACCATCGACCTCGAGGGCGTGAAGATCGGTGACTCGATCCATATCAGCGCCATTCCGCTTCCCGACGGTGTCACGCCGACAATTACCGATCGTGACTTCACCGTCGCCACGCTGGCATCGCCCGGCGGCGGCGTGAAGAACGAGGATGAAGAGACCGATGAGGGTGCGGAAGAGGCTGGCGATTCCGACGAGGAATAGGCCGCCCGCGCCAGATCACAAACGGACCGGACGGCAACGTCCGGTCCTCGCCTTTCAGCTATAGAGCACAAGATGCTGCTGTTCGCAGGCCTAGGCAATCCCGGTTCGGACTATGCCGGCAACCGGCATAATGTCGGTTTCATGGCGCTTGACGCCGTGGCCGAACGGCATGGATTTTCCGGATGGAAAACAAAGGGCGCAAGCCTGATCGCGGAAGGCCGGATCGGCACCGAAAAGGTGATCGCGGTGAAACCGCAATCCTTCATGAACAAGTCCGGCGGACCGGTGGCCGACATCGCCAGATTCTACAAGATTCCGCCGTCCGATATCTTTGTGTTTTATGACGAGATCGATCTTGCCGCCGGCCGGATCCGGGTCAAATCCGGTGGCGGGCATGGCGGGCATAACGGCATCCGCGATATTGACCGTCATCTTGGCACGGATTATTGGCGGGTACGAATTGGTGTTGGCAGGCCTGAACAGGTCATCCCGGGCTCACAGATCGATATCCGGAACTGGGTGCTGACGGATTTCATGGCTGCCGAGCGCGATGGCTGGCTGGTCGCGCTGCTGGACGCCATCGCCGGCGAGGTAGACCGGCTGGCGGCGCATGACGAGGGCGGGTTCATGAGCCGGGTTGCCCATCTGGCACCGGCCCGGAATCCGGCGCCAAAATCGGATACAGAAGATAAAGACGGCAAGGAGGAGACAGTCTGATGGGATTCAATTGCGGGATTGTCGGTCTGCCGAATGTCGGCAAATCCACCCTGTTCAACGCGCTGACCGAAACCGCCGCGGCCGAGGCCGCGAATTATCCCTTCTGCACGATCGAACCCAATACCGGCCGTGTCGCCGTGCCCGACCCGCGGCTGGACGAGCTGGCGCGGCTTGCCAGTTCGGCCTCCATCATCCCGACACAGCTGGAATTCGTCGATATCGCCGGGCTGGTGCGCGGCGCCTCCAAGGGCGAGGGCCTTGGCAACCAGTTCCTGGCCAATATCCGCGAGGTTGATGCCATCGCGCATGTGCTGCGCTGTTTCGAGGATACCGACATCACGCATGTCGACGGCTCGGTTGACCCGCTTCGCGACGCCGACACGGTCGAGACCGAACTGATGCTGGCGGATATCGATTCGCTGGAGCGGCGAATGACGGCGCTGGTCAAAAAGACCCGTGGCGGCGATGCCGAGGCGAAGCGCGATCTCGCGCTGATGGAAAAATTGCTGCCGCAACTGGCCGATGGCGTGCCGGTCAGGAAAGCTGGCGGCCTGACGCAGGATGAAGAGAAACGCATGCCGCAGCTCCAGCTTCTGACTTCAAAGCCGGTTCTCTATGTCTGCAATGTCGCCGAGACCGAGGCGGCAAGCGGCAACGCGCACTCAGGCGCCGTCGCCGCCCATGCCGATTCCGAAGGTGCGGCGCATGTCGTTGTCTCGGCGGCGATTGAGGCCGAAATCACGCAGCTGGATGGTGATGACAAGGCGATGTTCCTGGAAGAATTGGGGCTGGAGGAAGCCGGGCTGGCGCGCCTGATCAGGGCCGGTTATGGCCTGCTGGACCTGCTGACATTCTTCACCGCCGGGCCGAAGGAGGCGCGCGCATGGACCGTTGCTGCCGGCGCAACCGCGCCAGAGGCGGCCGGCGTGATCCACACCGATTTCCAGCGCGGCTTTATCCGTGCCGAGACCATTTCCTTTGATGACTATGTCGCCTGTGGAGGCGAATCCGGTGCGCGCGACGCTGGCAAATTGCGCATCGAGGGCGCAGATTACAAAGTGAGTGATGGAGATGTTTTCCATTTCCGCTTCAATGTGTAAAAAGAAGAAAAAGCCCACAGAGGTGCCAGAATGACACAGATGAGGAAACTGACCGCCGAGGACGGCCATACTCTTGATGCGGCCGTTGCCGGTGATGACGCCAAGGCACGTGGCGGTGTTGTCGTCCTGCAGGAAATCTTCGGTCTCAATGATCATATCCGCGACCTGCCGCGTCGATTTGCCGAGGCCGGATATTTCGCCGTTGCGCCAGCGCTGTTCGACCGCGCTGAACGTGGCGTTGAACTCCCCTACGATCCGGAAGGCCGGGATCACGGCCTGGCGCTGAAAGCCGCTGTCGATGATGACGCCATTTTTGATGTATCGGCGGCGATCACCGCCGCCGCCGCGGCCGGGCCGGTGGCCGTTGTCGGCTTTTGCTGGGGCGGGTCGCTTGCCTGGCGCGCCGCCACCAGCCTGACAGGGCTTGCCGGTGCCGTGTCCTATTACGGCGGCGAATTGCCATCCAAGGCCGGGCTGGTATCACATTGTCCGGTTCTGGCGCATTTCGGCACCAGGGACAAAACCATCCCGATCGAGGGCGTCAACACCTTCATCAAGGCACAGGGTGATGCCAACCCCGCCGTGGTGACGCATATCTACGAGGCCGACCACGGATTCAACTGTGATGCCCGTGGCCAGTTCGATGCGGAGGCCGCATCGCTGGCATGGACCCGCACGCTGGCCTTTCTTGACGAGATATGCGGCTAAATTGCGATTAGCCTTAAGGTTAATGGAATCTATGGTTCGGCATGAACCATCATTCCAAAGACGTCGCACGTCACCGGATCGGCATAATATATATGTCGGTTGCCGCCGTCCTCTTTCCGATCAAGGACAGTTTCCTGAAGGCACAGGATCCTGCCGTCCCAGCACTTCTTGCCATAAGCCTCTATTTCTTTGTGCAGATGTCGATCGGTTTCTGCGGCCTGCACATAACAAGACACCCGTCCCGTACAAATCCCTTTGCGGGCATGACAAGACTGCATTTTCTGCGGTCTGTGACGCTGACATGCTCGCTTGCGACCTTCTTTTTCAGCCTGCGCTACGTTCCCCTGTCGACGGCGGTAACGCTGTTTACCCTGCAAAGTCTGTTCTGTATCGGATTTGCCAGATTTATCCTCAATGAACCGATCCATCGGCGGCATCTGGTCCTTGTGGCCTGCGCCACGGCCGGCGTCCTGCTGGTCGCCAAACCTGATGCGTCCGGGTCCGGATTTGGCGTCAATCTGCTGCCGCTCCTGTCCGGCGCCTTCGGCGGTCTCTATATCATCGTGACCCGCAAGCTTGGCGCGCAGGAATCACCGCTGCAACTTGTCTGTCAGGACGGCGCCACAGCCAGCCTTTCAGTGCTTGCGCTCTATCTTGCCGGTATTTTCATTCGCGGCGATGCCATCCCGCCAGAGGTTCTGGAGCCGGTTACCTTTCTCTTGCCGCCACTGCTCGCCGCAGCCGTTGGCATGATTTCCTCCTTCGCCATGATCCGGGCCGCCCAGTTGGCGCCAGCAGCGAAGCTGGCGCCGGCAAGCTATCTTGAAATCGCCAGTGGAGCGCTGATCGGCATTTTTATCTTTGGCGAGCATCTGGACCTGCCAAAGATAACCGGAATCATCATCATCGTTGCCGTCTGCCTGACCAACACTCTGATGAACGAAACCATGAGCGTGCAGACAGAATGCCGATGATGCTACCCGCCGCCTGATGTCGGATGTCAGAAGACATGATCAAATACCAGACATGAAAAACCCCCGGCCAGCGACCGGGGGTTTCGCTTTTCAGACTGTCCTTGCGTCTAGTGAAGTTCGGCCCAGACGCGGCGCTTGGCCATATAGGACATGATCAGGAAGATCGAGAGGAAGAATACGGCGGCGACACCGATCCGCTTGCGCACCTCCATCTTCGGCTCGGCCGCCCACATCAGGAAATGGGTCACGTCCGCGGCAAGACTTTCAGGTGTGGTCGGCGTGCCGTCGGCATATTCGACATCATCACCATAGATCGGCTGCGGCATCGCGATCAGATGCCCCGAATAGGCGTTGTTGTAATACATGCCGTCCGGCACCTCGGTGCTTGCCGGTGCATCCTCATAGCCGAGAAGCAGGCTGTAGAGGTAATCAGCGCCATTCGCACGCGCCTTGGTGATCAGCGACAGATCCGGCGGCAGCGCACCGTTATTGTTGGCACGGGCCTCGTTGTCGTTGCGATACGGGCTCGGGATCAGATCGGCCGGGCGCGCCGCGCGCATGAACATCTCGCCATCATCGTCGGGGCCGTCCATCACCTCGTATTCGGCGGCGATGGCCTTGATCTCGGCATCGTTATAGCCAAGGTCGGCAAGGTTGCGAAACGCCAGATACTCCACGCCATGACAGCCGGCGCAGACCTCGCGATAGACCTGGAAGCCACGCTGCATGGCGCCCTTGTCGAAATACCCGAACGGGCCGGCAAAGCTCCACTCGCCGGAGACCAGCTTTACATCGCCGCCGCCGGCCGCCTGGGCCGGGCCGGCAACCCCGATCAGGGCCGCCAGCGCGGTTACGGAAGCAATCAGAAACTTGACCATCAGGCGGCTCCTTTCGCTGTTGCCAGCACCGGTTCGGAGATCGATTTCGGCAACGGTTTCGTTGTCTCGAAGACGCTCAGCATCGGCAGGATTACAAGGAAGTGCAGGAAGTACCAGACGGTGGCAATCCGCGAGAGCACGACATAGACACCTTCCGCCGGCTTGCCGCCAAGATAGCCCAGCGCAATGCAGTCGATGAACAGCAGCCAGAAGAAAATCCGGAAGACCGGCCGGAACCGCGCCGAGCGGACCGGTGAACGGTCAAGCCACGGCAGGATGAACAGCACGAAGATGGCCGCGAACATCAGCAGCACGCCGCCAAGCTTGTCCGGAACCGCGCGCAGGATCGCGTAGAATGGCAGGAAATACCATTCGGGAACGATATGCGCCGGCGTCTGCATCGGGTTTGCCGGAATATAGTTGTCAGGATGCCCCATCGCGTTCGGGAAGAAGAATACCGCCACTGCAAGCAGCAACAGGAACATCGCAATCCCGACCATGTCCTTGATCGTGTAATAGGGATGGAAGGAAATCGTGTCCTGCGGCCCCTTGGCGTCGATGCCGATCGGGTTGTTGGACCCGAACCGGTGCAGCGCCACGATATGCAGCACAACCACGCCGGCGATCACGAACGGCATCAGATAATGCAGCGAGAAGAAGCGGTTCAGGGTCGGGTTGTCGACCGAGAAACCACCCCACAGGAAGGTCACGATGCTCTCGCCGACAATCGGGATGGCCGAGAACAGGTTGGTGATCACGGTGGCACCCCAGAAGCTCATCTGGCCCCAGGGAAGAACATAACCCATGAAGGCGGTCGCCATCATCAGCAGGAAGATCACCACGCCCAGCATCCACAACAACTCGCGCGGCGCCTTGTAGGAGCCGTAATACAGTCCGCGGAAGATGTGGATATAGACGACAATGAAGAAGAAGCTTGCCGCATTCATGTGGATGTAGCGAATCAGCCAGCCGTGATTGACGTCGCGCATGATCCGCTCGACCGAGCTGAATGCGTGGTCGACATGCGCGGTATAGTTCATCGCCAACACGATGCCGGTGACGATCATGATCACCAGCGCAAGGCCGGCCAGAACACCGAAATTCCAGAAATAGTTCAGGTTCTTCGGCACTGGATAGTCATATTTTTCATGGTCCAGCATCGAGAAGACGGGAAGACGGTGATCGATCCACCTTACGACCGGATTTGAGAATTTTTCAGCAGACATGGAACCTATAGCCTCCAGCAGAACAGATGGATCAGCCGATCCGGATCACGGCGTCGGAAAGGAAGGTGTAGGGTGGCACCTCGAGATTGGTTGGTGCCGGCCCCTTGCGAATGCGTCCCGACGTATCGTAGTGAGAGCCATGGCACGGGCAAAACCAGCCATCATACTCGCCCTTGACCTCGCCGGTCTTCTGGCCGAGCGGCACGCAGCCAAGATGCGTGCAGACACCGACCAGCACAAGAAGTTCAGGCTTCTGGACACGCGCCTCATCTTCCTGCGGGTCACGCAACTCGGCGCTGTCGATGGCATTGGCGCGGGCGATCTCGTCCGCCGTACGGTGGCGGATGAAAACCGGCTTGCCACGCCAGGTCACGGTGATTGCCTGACCCTCGGCGATTTTCGAGACATCGACTTCAGTGCTGGCCAAGGCCAGTGTATCAGCCGCCGGATTCATCTGATTGATCAGCGGCCAGGCAACAGCCGCCGCTCCGACGGCCCCCATCGCATAGGTCGCAACGACAATGAAGTCACGACGGCCCACCTCGCGCGGATCGGTGGCCGATTTCGCGGGCTTCGAGTTCGTATTTGCCATTCTTCCCTCTTTAATTTACAGCCCCACATATCCCCGTATGCGGTCCTCGCGGACCGATCCGGAAATCTCCCTCCAGGCTCCTGCCGGGTGGCAGCGGCGTGACATGTAAGGCACCTGTCGTCAGCCGCCGACTTTCTAGCACGAGACGTCCCGGTTTTGCAGTCTATTTTGCCATGGAATCTGAAAAAATAACCGCGCCATCCGTCGCACCCACCGAAGCGGCCGGGCCGGCCGGGTCAGACGTTGCAAATGGCAGCCTTTCAGGTGATCAGGGCCAGCGGACTTCCGGTGGCAGGCTCATCAGAATGGCTTCGATATTGCCGCCGGTCCTGAGCCCGAACAGCGTGCCACGATCATAGAGAAGATTGAATTCGACATAACGGCCGCGCCGTACCAGCTGGTGATGCCGGTCCGCATCGCTCCAGCCCTGATTCATGCGGTCTCGGACGATGCCGGCATAGCCGTGATGAAACGCCTCTCCGACATCGCGGGTGAAGGCGAAATCGGCGTTCCAGTCACCGCTGTCGAGATTGTCGTAGAAAATTCCGCCAGCGCCGCGCGGCTCCTGCCGGTGCGGAAGATAGAAATATTCGTCGCACCACGCCTTGAACCGCGGATAATATTCCATGTCGTGAGAATCGCAGGCAGCCCGCATCGCGTCATGGAACGCCGCCCCGGCGGCGGCGTCGGGAAATATCGGCGTCAGGTCACCACCGCCACCGAACCAGGCCTTGCTGGTCACGATGAAGCGCGTGTTCATATGCGCCGCAGGCACATGCGGGTTTCGCGGATGCGCGACAAGCGATATGCCGGACGCCCAGAACCGGCCATCCTCGGCGGCGCCCGGGATGTTCTTTCTGAACTCCTCGGAAAATTCGCCATGCACGGTCGAGATATTCACCCCGACCTTTTCAAAGACGCGGCCATGCATGACACTCATCTGGCCGCCGCCGCCGCCGTCACGGTCCCAGTTGCGCCGCACAAAACGTCCGCGGTCAAGACCGTCATGGCGGGACGAATCCAGATCCGCCTCGAGAGCCTCGAAGGTGGCGCAGATGGAGTCGCGTAGCTTGGCGAACCAGGACTCGGCCTGTTGCTGGCGCGACTGGGTTGTGTCTTGTGACTGGCTGCTCATCGATTGCCCTTGCCTGTTTTTGCCCTTGCCTGTTTTTGGCCGGGCCCTGTTTTTTTGCCATGCCGGTGATCCGTGCCGGTGATCCACGCCGGAAATCTACGCCAGAAATCCACTGCCGGCTCAGGCCGCCGGACCAAACCCGAGAAAAGCCAGAAGTTCGGCCCTTGTCGGTGCGAAATTCCGTTCCACCCAGTGCTGTTCAGCGGCGCGTAACATCTCTCCCAGCGGCGGCCCGCTGTCAACGCCTTGCGACAATAAATCAGCACCGGCCAGCGGAAATGCGGGTGGCTGCCAGGCGGCAAGCCGGTCAAGGCGCGCCATGTCAATCCTCCACCCGCCGCGTCCGCTTGCCACCACAAGAGTCGATGCCGGCGACATGCCGGCGCGATGCAACCACCAGGCGGCCTGCTGCCAGCTGTCCGCCGTCAGTGCGCTGACATCCGCAGCCGGCGCGTCCCGGTCAAGCATCCCCAGCATATGGCTGTGCCGCCGCGACAGGCGCAGGCGCACCGCAATGCCGGCCGCATCGCCCGCCCGCGTGATCACCGCCAGCCTGACAAGCCATGCCGGATGGTCGGCGTCGGCGGCCATCTCGACTGCCCCATCGATTTCGGGGGTCAGCGCTGCGGCATCCAACGCCACGCCAAGCGCGGCGGCGGCAAGGCCGGTTTCCTGCATGAGGGCGAGCGCCTGTCCCGCCCCCGGGACAGCCAGCATGCGTTCCAGTTCGGCGGCGATCCGCTCGCCTGACAGATTCACGGCAAGCCCGGCCTTGGCGGCGAGTGCCGCCAGCGCGTCATCATCCGTTCCGGCGCGGCCGAAATGCGGCAGAAACCGGCAATAGCGCAACATCCGCAGCGCATCCTCCTCGACACGCTGCATGGCATCACCGACAAAGCGCAGGATGCCGGCTTCAAGATCGGCCCGCCCGCCAAGCGGGTCTTCCAGCCTGCCGGCGGCATCGATATAGAGCGCGTTGATGGTGAAATCGCGCCGTGCGGCATCCGCAGCCCAGTCATCACTGAAGGCGACAACAGCCCGCCGACCGTCCGTTTCCAGATCGACGCGTGTCTGCGTCAGTTCAAGATGCTGGTCACCCTCCACCACAGTAACCGTGCCATGGTCGAGACCGGTATCGATCACCTTCAGCCCGTGATCGCGAAGCAAGGCCGCCACCCTGTCAATCGGGGCGGCAACGGCCATATCGATGTCGCCGATCTCGCGGCCGACAAGCCAGTCGCGCACCGCCCCGCCGACGATCCTCGTTTCATGGCCAGCCGCCATCGTGATGGCAAAAATCCGGGCTACCGGCGGCGGCACTGGAAAGGACTCGTTTGCCCGGCCAGAAACCGCGGCAGAAAACGTGCCAGAAGACTTGCCAGAAGACCCTTCAGTTTCCATCGTCGGAGCTGCCATTGAAGCCACCGGCGGAAATCTTGCCATCCTTGATCTGCGCCGGCTGGTATGTCGTGCCGGGCTTCGACGCGCCGGTTTCCAGCAACACCGCGCCGACGAAGAACACCGCCAATCCGACAAGGGCGCCGATGACATGCGAGATTTCGATCCCCGCGCCCGGCGTCACCGTCTCACCGCGGGCCCTGGCACGGCGCGCCTGCCACCATTTGACAAGGCTCATCACCAGAATGGCGGCAAGAATGGCGATGGCGATGATGAGATAGCGACGCATGGTCAGGCTCCTCTTTGTGGTGAGGCCATTCGGGTGCCTGCCGTCTGTGGCGGCGGCCCGACGCGTGCCGCCAGATCGACGATGATCGCGGCCGACAGGCCCCATATATAATGGTCAGGATGATCAATCACCCAGACATCGCGCCGGTGGCCCTCGCGGATATAGCTTTCACGGCGATGGCGTGGCGGGCTGATCAGATCGGCAAGCGGCAGGATCAGGATCCGCGCCACCTCATCCGGACAGGCCTGAAGGGCAACCTGCGGCGCGACGATGCCGACAACCGGCTGCACAATGAAACCGACCGGGCTTGACACCGGGTCGAGCCCGCCAAGGATGTCCACCTTCGTTGCCGGCAGGGCGATTTCCTCATCCGCCTCGCGCAGTGCTGTCGCCACAAGCGTTGGGTCGGATTCATCCACCTTGCCGCCCGGAAAGCTGATCTGTCCGGCGTGATGCGCCAGATGCGCCGCGCGCTCGGTCATGATGACCTGCCATCCGGACGCATCGGCCATCAGCCCGACAAGCACCGCCGCCGGCCTGCCAGCCTCGCTGCGAAGTTGCCTCGGTATCGGGTTCAGCCTTGTCGCGGCGACAGGCGATATCGGCAGCGCCTGTCTCATGCGGGCGTGCCTTCCAGGCTGAAGAATGCACTGGCGCTCCAGACACCGCTCCGCCCTTCCGGCCCTTCAACAGCGCGCGCGGCAAGCTCATAGAACACCGGACGCGCAAGCCGTGCCTCAAGACCCGGCCGCACCGTCACATAGGGGCGAAGATCATCGCCATCGGGTGACGGCCGCATGACAAGCGGATGATCGGAGTCGAGAATGAACTCATCCTCGACATTGGTCCACAACCTGATCATCTGATCCCGGCCATCGCCCTCGCATTCGGCCGCAATGACAATGAACGGCACGTCATCCACATCAATCCGCCCGCGTTCAACCGGCGTGACAAGCCAGTAGCTGTCATCCGGCTCGCGGCGCAACACACTCGCAAACAGCTTCACCAGAGCCGGGCGGGCGATCAGCCCCCCTTCATGATACCAGCTTCCGTCGGCGGCGATCCGGATGTCGAATTCCTGCGGCGCCGGGCGTCGCACGTCTCGCAGCATATCGGCGCCTTCACCATGCGGTGCGGCGGCCACGCCGGCGCCTGTCTGACTTTCGGTCTTTTGTTTCATGCGCACAGTCTAGCGTGAAGCGCGGCAAAGCGACATTGCCGAAAGTGAATTTCCAACAGGCAGGCCGACAGATAGGTCGGCATTCCGGCCCCGATGAAACAAAAAGCCGCCCCTTTCGGCCTACGGGCCATCATTTCAACCAAAATCATAACTTTCTTCCAGAAATTGACGGGTTGTTAACCAACCTCTGCCAGAATGATGCTGAACCGGTACTCATCTGGCGATCTGGAACTGTGTTTTTAAAGCGTGTTTTTAAAGCTGATCCCGCAGTAAACACCCGAGCCACAAGACCCGAAACATGCGGTCCAACCCACGCCACCCAAACAACGGCATGGAACCGTACCACAGCATCACAGGAAATATCACAGGAGCCCCATGCGTTCGCAAATTGCCATCACCCGCGGCGGCATAACAAAGGCAAGCACCGGAAAGGTGCCTCCAGAAGGCGGCGTATTGGCACGCCGCGTCAATGGCAGCTTCACGGTCTCGCTACATCGCAAGGTCAGCGAAAAGGCGCTGGTTCAACTCCTGCGTTCTCTGCGCGCCCTCGACCCCGAATTCAGGATGACACTTGAAACAACGGATCGGCGGCATGAAGATATGACGCGGCGGCAGGCCTGCCATCGTATCGCACTTCAGGCGATCGGCATCATCGAACGGGCAAATGAAGCATTGTTCATGAGCAACATCGAACTGTTCAGTGACCTGCGCGCGCCATCCATGCTGCAGTCGGAAAACCTGCTGAAACTGGCTAGTCTCGAACTTGCCGATCATGATGCGCCATCGGCCCTGATGCAGGCCAGCGCGGCCGATATCGACAATCTTGTCTCGGTGGGCCAGAACCGGTCAATGCGGCTCTATTATCTGGCGATACCGCCCGAACATGTCTGGCCAAGCCCCGGACCCACGCCCGGCACACCGCTTGAAGATATTGCCGGCTCACCCCCCTGGCGATGGCTTTCGATCATCTATGAGACGGCGCTGGCCGTTCAGGCGCCGCTGTTCCAGCACGGCTTTCTAAGGCTTCATGGCGGCACAATGCGACCGTTCCAGCGATTTATCTACCCCATTACGCCGGCCGGTGAGCGGCCCAGCAATTACCGCGTTCTGACAACTGCCGAACTTTTGGAGAGCCCCGATCTGGTCATCATCTGACCGCAGGCATGGGAAAGCGTCAGATAGTCATAAAGAACAATATGTCAGGCTGCGGGCCCGTTTTTACCCAAAAATTTTATCAAAATTTTTACAAAGCAATACATTTTGTTTTTTTAATTTAACATTTTTATAACCATCAGCTGGTAATTTATGTCGATTATCACGGGGGCGACATCACGGGGGATAGCAAAACCGCATGGCGATCATTCGGCCTGTCGATCATTCTGTCGATCATTCAGCCTGTCGATTTTTCATCACAAGCAGGCAGCCCCTGAACTGTGCGCGCCGATCCTGTGCGCGCCGATATTAAGCGGGTCGGCACTATGCGGGTCGGCGGTTATCCCGGCGTGCAGTCTGATGCACCGGTCTGATGCCGCTATCCACCCGAAAGCCATCAAACCGGAAGGAGACATCAACCCGGAAGGAGACAGGGCTTAATGGCGCGGCTTCCAGATCTAGAGGGTGAGCAGTCAAAACTGACGACCATCCTGCGCGCAATGGGCAACGCAAAACGCATGCGCATTCTGAATGAACTTTCGGATGGGCGTGAACGGTCGGTATCCGAACTTGAGGGGGTGATGTCATCATTGAGCCAATCCGCCCTCTCACAGCATCTGGCCCGCCTTCGCCGCGCAAACATTGTCAAGACACGACGCGAGTCACAGACCATCTATTACTCCATCAATGACGCCGATGTCCTGCGGATCCTCCGCCTTCTCGGGCATCTCTATGATGATGATCCGGTCATGAAACGCACCCGCCACTGAATGCACCCGCCACTGAATGCTCCCACGTACGCTTGGCCTGCCTTTCACCACCCGCCTTCGATGAACCGATCGCCCCAGTCCGGTAAAAAAGTCCGGTAGAAAGTTCCGGTGCGAGACATTCGGCGTCGTATTCACAGGCGACATAACCGCATCCGTCTGCTAGTAACACAAATATCCAATTCACGCTGGCGTCAGCCTTGCCTTTCCAGGCCATAGATCTTCCCAGGCCATAGATCATGTATATTTATCTGCCAATCGCCGAAGTTTCGATGCATATCGGGATCATCATCGGACTTGGCGGCGGTGTCGGCTTTCTGTCCGGTCTGTTCGGGGTCGGTGGCGGATTCCTGATGACACCGCTGCTGATTTTCTTCGGCATTCCGCCGGCGGTGGCGGTTTCCACGGAAGCCAACCAGATTGTCGCCTCTTCAGTATCCGGTGTGCTGGCGCACATGCGCCGGGGCAATGTCGATTTCAAGATGGGGGCTATCCTGATGGCCGGCGGCATGATCGGCTCGACACTCGGTGTCGCGCTGTTCTCGTTCCTGCGCGACATCGGTCAGATCGACCTTGTCATCCAGCTGTCCTATGTGGTGTTTCTCGGCATCATCGGCGCGCTGATGCTGACCGAAAGCCTTCGCACCATCATTCGCTCGCGCACGCCCGGGGCGGCCCGTGGCAAGCTGCATCAGCATAACTGGCTTCACGGTCTGCCGCTGAAAATGCGCTTCCGGCGCTCGAAACTCTATATCAGCGCCCTTCTGCCACTTGCCATCGGGGCTTTTGTCGGCGTCCTCGCCGCGATTATGGGCGTTGGCGGCGGTTTCATCATGGTGCCAGCCATGATCTATCTTCTCGGCATGCCGACCTCGGTTGTTGTTGGCACCTCGCTGTTCCAGATCATTTTCGTGACCGCCAACGTCACATTGCTGCAGTCAATCCAGACACAGACGGTTGATTTCCTGCTGGCCGGTCTGCTGCTGTTCGGCGCAGTAATCGGCGCGCAATTCGGCAGCCGCGCCGGCGCCGTGCTTCGCGGTGAACAGCTTCGCGGCCTGCTGGCGCTGCTCGTCCTGGCAGTCTGCGTGAAGATTGGCTACGACCTTGTGGTCCGGCCTGAGGATCTGCTGTCGGTGGAGCTTATGCGATGACGGGCTGGCTGGCAATGCAGCGGACACTGGCGCCCGCCCTGATCGGTCTGGCGATGCTTGTAGCGGGGCCGGTTATGGCCGCGCCCAAGCAGATCGTGGCGGACCTGTCGAACAGCCGCGTCGACATCACGAGCAGCTATCACGGCACCGAGCTTCTGCTGTTCGGCGCCTATGAGGGCATGCCCGGCGATGACATCATTCTGGTCGTACAGGGACCGGCGACCGACATCATCCAGCGTCGCAAGGCCAAGCGGGCCGGCATCTGGGTCAATGTCGAGACAAAGATCTGGCAACAGGCACCAAGTTTCTATCACGTTTTCGCCACCGACGATCTGTCGTCAATTACCGATGAACAGGGCCTTGGCAACGCCTCAGTCGGCCCGCTGTCGCGGGGGCTGAGTTTCACCAGCGGCACAGATGATTCCGGCAACGGCCATGGTGGCGGCACACCGCTCTCATCTGGCGCGGCCATCGCGGGCAATCCAGAACAACAGGATAATTTGCGGCGCAACATGCAAGCAAACGGGCTGTGGCAGGTGCTGCCCTCCTCAATTTTCACACAGCAGGATATGCTGTTCCGGGCCAGCCTTTCGTTGCCAAGCAACATCCCGCCCGGTGAGTACAGCGTGAGGGTGCTGCATTTCCGCGACGGCGTTGCATTGAGCGAACGGGCAACCGATATGAATGTGAGGAAAGCCGGTCTCAGCGCGCTGATCTATCGCTTCGCACATGACTATTCCGCGCTGTACGGTATCTTTGCGATTATTTTTGCGGTGGCCTCAGGCTGGCTTGCCGCGGCGGCGTTCCGCCGCAAGTAATGTCGCGAACCGGGCAATAGCGCGAACAGCGTTGGCAAACTAGCAGGAGAGTGGATCAATGGCGAAGAAAGACCCCCTGTTCCTTGTCGTTGTCGATGAGTCCGAGGAGATGCATCACGCGTTGCGTTTTGCCTGCGGCCGGGCAAGCGCCATTGGCGGCAAGGTTGGCCTTATGTACTGCATTGCCCCGGCCGAATTCGAATATTGGGCCGGTGTCGGCGAGTTGATGCGCGCCGAGGCGCGTGAGGCGGCCGAGGCGAACATGGCCATTCACGCCACCTATGCCCAACAACTTACCGGCGAGATGCCGGTGCTTTATGTTCGGGAGGGCGATGTCCGCGAGGAACTTCTCGCCCTGATCGACGAGGAAACACAGATCAGCCTGCTTGTTCTGGGCGCCGATACCCAGTCCGAGACAGCCGGGCCTCTTATCACCTTCATGATGGCGAGGGGCGCGGCAAATTGCCGGGTGCCGATCACTGTCGTGCCGGGCAACCTGTCCGACGAGCAGATCGACGCGCTGTTCTGATCCTCATCTCTGTCAACCCTACCTAGCCTGTGTCGGGAACCTTACATGCGACATCTTTTTCTGACCTTACTTGGAGCCAGCTTTATCACCATGAGCACACCAGCCACATCGGACACCGGGACAACCCTGCTTCTTGAAACGACCAAGGGCCAGGTTGAAATCAAACTCCTGCCGGACCTTGCGCCGAACCATGTCGCGCGCATCACCGAACTTGCCAATAACGGGTTTTATGACGGCATCATCTTCCACCGGGTCATCCCCGGTTTCATGGCGCAGACCGGCGATCCGCAAGGGACCGGTATGGGCGGTTCGGGGCAGAACCTGGACGCCGAATTCAGTGACTATGAATACAAGGTCGGCACCGTCGGGATGGCACGGGCGATGAATCCGAATTCGGCCGACAGCCAGTTCTTCATCTGTTTCGATGGATGTGGCCATCTGACCGGCCAGTACACCGTCTGGGGCCAGGTCGAGCGCGGCATGGAAAATGTCTACAACATCACGCCCGGCGAGCCACCGGCGTCACCGGACCAGATCGTCTCGGCCCGGGTGATCGACTAGGCGGATAAACGGCGTTCCGATTGACGTTTTCTGGTTGAAAAATAGACAACAAGTCCGGACCAGATCAGCCCGAAGACCGCCCATTCCCACAACGGAATAGACAGCCGGAAATATACCAGCCCGACTACCATATGGGTGGTCGGGTTTACATAATATAAAAGGCTGGATACGGTGATTGGCAGCACCCGATTGCCAGCATGATAAAGCACCAGCGGCACCACGGTGATCACACCGGCGAACATCGCCAACATGACATTCATCGCACCGCCACCAAAGAAAATGACCGTGCCGGTGCTGTGACGCCACCACAGATACAGGACCGACAGCGGGAGCAGCATGACGGTCTCGATGAAAATACCGATCAGCGGGTCGATACCCATTCGTTTGCGGATAACGCCATAGAACCCGAACGAGCTCGCAAGCGCCAGCGCCACCCATGGCAGACCTCCGACATTCGCAGCCTTGAGCGCCACCCCGGCGACAACCACGCAGATGGCGACCCATGCCCAGCGGTCAAGCCGTTCACGAAGCAACACCACGCCCAGCATGACGGTGAACAGCGGATAGATGAAATAGCCAAGCGCCGCCTCAAAAAGCTGCCGCGACTGAACGGCATAGACGAAAATTATCCAGTTGAATGTGACAAGGCCGCAGGTCAGGGCGAAACCAAGCCGCAGCCTTGATGTCGAAAGCGCCGCGCGCACCGCCTGCAATCCACCGGTCAGAGATGGCGCCACTGAAACAAGTACCAGCAGAATCACCCCTGACCACAAAGCGCGATGAACGACGATTTCCAGCGGGTCGGCATCACCAAGCACACTGATGTAAATGGGCACAAAACCCCACAACAGCGGTGCCAGAACAGCGCAAGCCAGACCGCGGGCATTCAACATCTCCGCCAACTCCTGCAATTTCGTTCCGAACAGCGGCCTGTCGCGCCATGGTGACAATACACCGGCATGGTCACCAGTTATACCGAAGGCTGTAACATAGCTGTCACAAGCTTGTGCATGCTGTGGCGAGGCGCACTTTTTGCCGCACGTTACTGGATTGACAATATTTCCGTTAGCGTTCCTCATAGAGATCGCTGTCGAAGATGTGGGTTCTGATTACCGTGCGAGCAGTTGCCTCATATCAAAAGTGAAGATGTGACGCCCGAGGCGGCGGGGCGTGACAAAGGGAGACTACTGGAATGTCACAAGGCACTGTGAAATGGTTCAATACCCAGAAGGGGTATGGCTTTATCAACCCCGATGATGAGGGCAATGATGTGTTCGTACATATCACCGCCGTCCAGAATTCGGGCCTGACCGGACTAAACGAAGGCCAGCGCGTATCCTACGAACTGGCTGAACAACGCAATGGCAGGTTCGCCGCCGTCGATCTGACGGTTATCGACTGACCATAAAGGGCGTCGTTCAGCCTAGATAATAGGCAATTCGACAACTCTAGCATCAAGGTCGCCGGCGTCGGTGTGAACTTTCACCGGCGCCGCGGCTGCTATGACCTCGCTGCGCACCATCGCCACCGCGATGTTGGATTCTGCACGCGGGGAATAGGCAGACGCGCTTGCGTAACCGGCATGGTCGCCACCACGCCAGGTCAGTCGCCAAGGCGATTCATTCGTGCCGGTGAACGGATCACCACCAATCAGCAGCCCCATGAACCGGCGCGTCACACCGGCCTCACGCAGGGCATGCAACGCCTTCTTGCCGGCAAAATCATGCGCCTGGTCGATATCAATGAATTTGCCAAGACCGAGTTCGAACGGAGTCGAGGCATCGTCGGTATCGGCACCATAGGAGATCAGGCCGCTCTCGATCCGTTCGATATAGTTCGGCGTGCCGGGGCCGATGCCATAGGGCTTTCCGGCCTCGGCCACAAGCGCCCACAGCTCATCACCACGGCTGCCATCCTGAAGATAGAACTCGAACCCGCCCTGTTTTGACCAACCCGACCGTGCGACGATCATCGGGATGCCGTTGATCTCATGCGACCTGAAGGCGAAATAGCGAAGATCGCGTACCCAGTCGCCACAAAGCGACGCGACAACATCAACAGCTTTCGGCCCCTGGATGGCCAGCGGCGAGACATCCGGCTCGAACACGCTGACATCCATGCCGCGCGCACCGGCGATGCCGGCAGCCCACAGCTTGATATCGCTGTCGGCGATGGACAGCCAGATTTCATCCTCGCTGACCTGAAGCAGCACCGGATCGTTGATCACGGCACCCTCGAAATTGCATAGCGGGGCATATTTCCCCTGGCCGACAACAAGCCCGTCAAGATTGCGGGGGGTCAGGTAGCGCGCCAGCGCCAGCGCGTCGGGTCCCTTCAGTGCCACCTGTCGCTCTACCGCGACATCCCACATCGCAACGCCATTGATCAACCGGTCATACTCGGCGGCGGGATCACCATAGCCTGTCGGCATATACATGTGGTTATAGACGCTGGCGGCGGCGAGGCCGGCAGCGCGCGCCGATTCAAAATACGGGCTTTTGCGCACGCGGGGCCCGAGCGAGAGCGTGATCGACATGGCAACACTCCTTCAAAAAACTGCCGCCGGCAGTGTGCGCGTCCGGCGCCTCATTTATGTCCCTATTGCGTCGTTGTGTGACGCCGTTCAGGCAAAAAAGCCCTGCATTTCCTCCACAAACAGGTCGATTTCATCCGCACCGCAGTCGAGATGCGTGACAAGGCGGATCTGCGGCTCGCCACGATTGATCAGAATGCCACGGTCGCAAAGATGCGCCTGCAGCGGTGCAGCCGCGCCGTCGGGCAACCCGGCGAAGACCATGTTCGTCTCGACCTCGGCCGGATCCACCGTAATCTGCGGGATGTCCGCCAACCTTTCGGCCAGCCGCAGGGCGTTGGCATGATCCTCGGCAAGCCGATCGATGTGATGATCAAGCGCATAGATTCCGGCCGCCGCCAGAATGCCCACCTGTCGCATGCCACCACCCACGAGCTTGCGCACCCGATGGGCGCGTCTGACCATCTCTCTTGAACCGGCCAATATGCTGCCAGCGGGTGTGCCAAGCCCCTTTGACAGACAAAGCGAGACAGAATCCGCCCCGGCCAGCATCTCGGCCGGCGAGATGCCAAGCTTGACACAGGCATTCATCAGCCTGGCACCGTCAAAATGCACCAACAACCCATGATCCCGGGCACGGCTGGCAGCGGCATTGATCCTGGCCAGTGGCACGGCCTGTCCATGCCAGGTGTTTTCCAGCGTCAGCAAGCGGGAAATGGCGCAATGTTCATCTTCGGGCTTGACCGTGCGGTCGATATCGGCCGGATCGATGCCGCCATCGGCGGCAACCGGCATCGGGGCAAACATGATGCCGCCAAGAACCGAGGCACCGCCGGCCTCATCGACAAAGACATGGTAGTCATTGCCGGTGAGAATTTCCTCACCGCGCTGACAATGCGCCATCATCGCGCAAAGATTGCCCTGTGTGCCGCTCGACATCAACAGCGCGGCTTCCTTGCCAAGCAGTGCGGCGGCCTTGTCCTGCAACGCATTGACTGTCGGATCATCGCCATAGACATCATCACCGACTTCCGCTGCCATCATCGCGGCACGCATGCCTTCGGTTGGCTTCGTCACCGTATCGCTGCGCATGTCGACACGCACAGGCTTGCTAGAGGTGGTTCGTCCGGCGTAATGCATTATGCGGCGCTCCCGGGTTGGTCAGGGATTTGAATGTGCCTTCGAAAGACAATGTCAGGCAACCGATTTGTCCGCGACAAAAGCCTTCAGATCAAAGCCGGCATCGGCAAGTTGACCCGGGTGCGGCGCCCGGCCATGCTCAAGACAGCTCTTGCCAAGCACATAGGCCGCCGGATCGCCAATGGCCTCGACCGCGACAAGATCCTCGCCGGCAAAGGTCCACACGGAAAAGCGGCCTGCGCGACGTCCGGCACGTTGCACATGCCGCAAGTCCTGACCATTGACCGGCAAAACCCCGACTGATTGCAGTTTCACATCATACTGGTCGGACCAGAACCAGGGCGCCTGCCGGCGCGGCGCATCATGGCCGGTGATCGCAGCGGCCGCCCGCTCGGCCTGCTCGCGCGCGTTGTGAACCGACTCGATCCGCAACCCATGGTCGCCACTCGCATCAAACGCGCCATCACCGATGGCATAAATCTCGGGATGGCTGGTCCGCATGGTGCTGTCGGTGACGATGCCGTTCGCGAGTGTAAGGCCAGCCTGCGCGGCGAGATCTGTATTCGGCGCAACACCGATGCCGACCACCAGCATATCGGCATCGACATGGCGACCATCGCCAAGCGTGGCACCGACAAACCTGCCATCATGATGCCGGATCTCCTTTATCGATGCCCCGGTGACGATATCAACACCTTCATCGCTGTGGCGCGCCGCGAAGAACGCCGAAACAGGCGGGCTGGCGACACGCGCAAGAAGACGCGGTGCCGCCTCGATCACGGTCACCCGCTTGCCGGCCTTCGTCAGGCTTGCGGCAACCTCCAGCCCGATATATCCGCCGCCGATGACCAGCACCGAGCACGCGGAATGTGCAGCTTCGCGCAGGCGGCGCGCATCATCAGGGTCACGCAGAACGAACACGCCGCCCAGTCCCGCCGCGCCGGGAAGCTGGCGCGGCGTCGCGCCGGTCGCCAGAACCAGCCTGTCATAGGACAGGACCTTGCCATCATCGAGAATCAGTTCGCCCGCATCGACATCCATTCCCGTGATGGTCCGTCCGGTCAGGAGGGTGATCTGACTGTCCGCGAACCAGCCCGGCGCGCGAAGCGCGAAACCGTCTTCCTCGCCCTCTTCAGCAAGAAGGAAGGCCTTGGATAGTGGTGGACGCTCGAGGGGAAGACCGGCCAGCCGGTCAATCATCGTCAACTCGCCGGCAAAGCCGTTCCGGCGCATCGCATCAACAAAGGCGACGCCGGCATGGCCCGCCCCTATGACAACCACTTTCATTCTCAAACCTCCCGAAGGCGAGATACTCTACCAGTGCCAGGGAACAGCATCGTGGCTTTTTCTGACGACTGGCTCAAGGCCGACAGACCGATTTCAACAGAGACCGTTCAGAAAATTTTGAGCAGATCAAATCAACATCTTAACAAGATATCGCCGTGTGAATTTAACATGAAACACAAAGACACTTTTTGATCTAGGCATCATCGGCAAAATCCCTAACCTTTCAAAGGGGCGCGAAAGACCAAGTTCGGGAACTTGTCATGCAGCTACTTGTCACATTTATAAATCATATTGGCCCGAAACTGCGGGTTGCCATAATGACGAGAGTGATAGTTGTGAGCGCATTGGCCTATGGCGTCACCCCGGCAAATACGGCAGCCGCATCCGAGAATGCCTCCGGGATCGGGCTTGGCTTCATTGAAATGCAGAAGCTGTGGCAAGGCCTGACCGAAAAACCGCGAATGACCACCTGCAGGTTGGCCACCCGTCAGACCTACAAGAAAAAGCAGATCTGCGTTTATTCGGGCGCCAACCATACGCTTGTCGCGATCTACAACAGCGCGGGCGCCTTCTGTAACAACGAATTGCGCTGTAAGTACGACCCGGACACGTCAAAATCCGTATCTGGCTATGTACGGGCCTTCCGGGCGGCGCAGAAATAACCTGACAAGCCGAATGCACAACAGTTGCAGATGCGACATAAAAAATCTTGAAGAATGCCGCCAAGATTCTTATCGTCATCGCGACGTTTAGATAATTGAAGTTGTGTTCCAGCCATGGACGAAAAAAACCTCAGCGACTTCTTGTATACCGATACAGCCGAGTTGCGCAGCTACAGCGACTCCTTTGAATCCCGGGCCAGGGACCGCTTCATTACCTTTGTGAAGGAACTGAAGGAGCTTGGCTCGCATGATGAATACCGCACCATGCTGCATGCGGACCGGGTCATGCTGGAAAAGAAAAGCCGGCGCCTGCTCGATTATATCGAGGTATCCGCCTTCATGGACCGGATCGAAATCATCTCGCTGAACCAGGAAGTGACACAGCAGCTGATCGAAATTATCAAGAACGATAAAGGGTTCGAGACGGTGCATCACGACGCAGCCGCCAGCAAGGTCACGGTACCGCTGCCACCGCTGTCGATGAATGCGATGCTGGAGTTGAAATCAACCGCCATCGCCAAGCAACAGCAGTTTGAAAAGGCGCTGTTCGGGGTGAAGAGCCAGACCGGGCAGCAGATCCGGGCAGGCATTGAGCGGGAATATATTTTCCAGCCGGACGCCGCCAAGGTCTCCAGAGAGATCGACCAGATCATCGAGCATTACCTGACCTATTCAAAGATATTCTCGATCGCCAAGCAGGAAATGGTCATGGGAAACTTCAAGGCAAAGACGCCGGAAGATGAAGAGCTGTATCCGCGGATTGGCCCGGCCAAGGCACTTCTCGAGGCCACCTCTGAAGCCTGACCACCAGCGTGGCGAAAATCCGCCCGGGCGCTTTTCAGCATCACCACATCTGCCTGTCCCGTTCCGCGATTGACCCGCTGCACAGGGTCGCGCCACGTTGCGGCCCGGTAAAGTGGCCAGCCCCACACATCACCGCAGGAACCGACCCATACAGACCTGGAATCAAGGTCATTGGCAGGTTACTGGCACATTTAAGTGAACGGCAGCTGGATTGATGGCGGTGGCGGCGGACGACAGCAGATCAACAATCCGGAACCCGCGCGCAACTGTGAAACCGGGCCCGGACAAGGAACATCACCTGCCGCACGAGGTGAGCCGGGTCACCCCTGATCGACACCGCCGAAGCGTGCCAGTTTCAGCGGCCGCACCGCCCCCATCCAGATGGCGTGGTCACGGTGGTCGCGCAGCTCTGACTCCGTATCCTCGCCAGTATTCGGATGGGTGAAGATGGTCAGTCCCCCGCGATTCAGCGCCAGGAAGGTCATCACCAAAGATAATTGCGCCGCCAATGGCGTCTTCCGCGCCGAAATGCGCCTGCATCGCAGTGATCAGCGCCGCCGCCGCCGCATAGCTGTCTTCATCGAAATAGACATGGCTGTGCCAGCTTGCCGGGATCAGGTCAGTCATTGGCCAGCCATTGCTCAGTCATTGTTCAATCATCGTTCGACCGGCATTCAACCATCGACGCCCTCTTCCGGCTGGCGGTCCGACAGGTCGACCCAGATTGTCTTGATCTCGCAATATTGGTCATGCGCGTGAAGGCCATTGTCACGCCCGCCAAATCCGGACTGCCGGTAGCCACCAAAGGGTGTCGTGATATCCCCCTCGCCATAGCAATTGACGGTGACGGTGCCAGCGCGGATCGCCCGCGCCGCGCGCAGCGCCCGTCCGGCATTCGCCGTGAAAACCGAGGCGGCCAACCCGTAATCGCTGTCATTGGCGATGGCGATGGCCTCATCAAGGCTCCTCACCGTGATCACCGACAGGACCGGACCAAAAATCTCCTCGCTGGCCAGCTTGCTGTCCGGCGCGACGCCGTCAAGGATCGTCGGACTGACGAAATTGCCCTCGACCTCGCCGCCGACAAGTTTCGTCACGCCCTTTCCTGTGGACGCGAGATAGCCGCTGACCTTGGCGCAATGGTCATCATCGATCAGGCTGCCAAGATGGTTCGCCGGGTCCAGCGGGTCGCCCATCCGCCAGTCCCGAACCCGCGCCAGCAATTTCGGCATCAACGCCTCACGCACATCCTCATGAACAATCAGCCGCGAGGTGGCGGAGCAGTTCTCGCCCATGTTCCAGAAGGCGCCATTCACCAGATGTTCGGCGACAAGGTCCAGATTCTCGGCATCATCCATGACGATGGCGGGGTTCTTGCCGCCGCATTCCAGCACCACCTTCTTCAGGTTGGAATCCGCCGCATAGTGAAGGAAACGCCGCCCGGTTTCGGTCGAACCGGTGAAAGACACCATGTCGATACCGGGATGAAGGCCTATCGGCGCGCCGGCATCCGGGCCGCTGCCGGTGACGATATTCAGCACCCCGGCGGGCAGGCCAGCCTCCATTGCCAGTTCGGCGACACGCAACGCCGTCAGCGAGGTCTGTTCCGCCGGCTTGACGATCATCGAACAGCCGGCTGCCAGTGCCGGCCCAATCTTCCAGGCCATCATCAGAAGCGGAAAATTCCATGGCAGCACCGCGCCGACCACGCCAATCGGTTCGCGAACCACAAGCGCCAGCGCGTCCTCGCCAACCGGCGCCGTCTGGTCATACAGCTTGTCGATCGCCTCGGCATGCCAGGTCAGCGTGGTGATGGTCTCGGGTAGGTCGATCTCGGCGCAGTCGCGGACAGGTTTGCCAGAATCAAGCGACTCCAGGACAGCCAGCTCATGCCGGTTGCGCCGCAGCAATTTCGCCAGACGGACCAGCACCTGTTTGCGCTCGGCCGGATGAAGGCAGCGCCAGCGCCCGTCATCAAACGCCTCACGCGCCTTGCCAACAGCGAAATCAACATCCGTTTCATCGCAGGCTGCCACCGACGCCAGAACCTCACCGGTCGCCGGGTTGACGCTGTCGAAGGTGGCACCGCTGTTGGCGCGCCGGAACGAACCGTCGATGAAGGCCGTCGTCGCCGGGGTCAGACCGGCCGCGATGGCGCGGTACTCATCATGGGTCAGCAGCTCGGACATCAGGTGCCTCCTCCGGCGCTGTGCGCCTCGTTCATCAGCCCGTCGATGGTGCGGTTCATGACCGTAATCACCTGCGCCAGGCTGCGTTTTTCATCCTTGTTCAGATCACGGAGCGGGGCGCGCGGCGGGCCGGCAGGCAGGCCGCGGACAGCACAGCCATATTTGATGCATTGCAGGAATTTACCACCCTGTTCCAGGGTCCGCATCAGCGGCAGCATGGCCGACATGATGCGGCGTCCCAGCGCGAAATCACCATCAACGACGCATGTCTGCCACAGCGCCAGATGCGCCTCGGGCGCAAAGTTGGACCCGGCGCAGACCCAGGACTGCGCGCCCCAGGCAAAAAATTCCAGCGCCTGGTCATCCATGCCGCAACTCATCTGGATGTGCGGATAGTCGCGGGCCAGCATATGGACCCGGTTGATGTCACCCGAACTTTCCTTGATGGCGCAGAAATTCGGGCTGCGCCCAACCCGGTCAAGATATTCCGCGCTCATCTCGGCGGCCATCCGGCCCGGATAGTTATACAGCATGATCGGGTTCGCGGCGCGGTCGATGGCCAGCGCATGGAGCGCGTTCTCGCGCGGGGTCGGCTGCGCATAGGGCGGGGTGGTGACCAGCAACGCGTCATACCCCATATCGCGGATGGCCAGCGCCAGTTCCACCGACTCCTCGGTCCGAACCGCGCCGGTGCCACCGATCAGGGCGACGCGGCCGGCGACGATATCCCGTGCCCGCCGCAGCGATTCAAGCCGTTCTTCGGTTGAATGGGCGTAATATTCGCCAGTCGTGCCGCCAACCACGATGCCATGAACACCGGTTTCGACCAGATGCTCGAGGATGGCGGCAAAACCGTCCCAGTC
>RFZL01000027.1 GCA_009920665.1 Alphaproteobacteria bacterium
TGGTCTCGGGCATTGGCGGCTATGGCAACTGCATCGGCATCCCGACCATTGGCGGCGAGGTCAATTTCGATTCCTCCTACAATGGCAATATCCTTGTGAACGCAATGGCGATCGGCCTTGCCAACAGCGACCGGATATTCAGGTCTGCAGCAACCGGGCCCGGCAACCCGGTGATCTATGTCGGCGCGAAGACCGGCCGGGACGGCATTCATGGCGCGACCATGGCGTCGGCCGAATTCTCCGACGAGACGGAATCGAAGCGCCCCACCGTTCAGGTTGGCGACCCGTTCACCGGCAAGCTGCTCATGGAGGCCTGCCTTGAATTGATGGCGTCGGACGCGGTTCTCGCCATTCAGGATATGGGGGCGGCCGGCTTGACCTCCTCCTCGGTCGAGATGGCGTCGAAAGGCGGTCTTGGCATGGAAATGGACCTCGATCTGGTACCGGCCCGTGAAGACGGGATGAGCGCCTATGAATTGATGCTGTCGGAAAGTCAGGAACGAATGCTGATGGTCCTCAAGCCTGACGCCACCGAGACAGCACGCCAGATTTTCGAGAAATGGGACCTCGATTTCATGCCGATTGGCAAGGTCACCGAAACCGGGCGGCTTGTGCTGCTGAAGGATGGTGATGTCGCCTGTGATATCCCGCTGGCACCGCTTGTCGATGATGCGCCGGAATATGACCGCCCGCAGGCCGAGGTGGCGAAGCGCCCGGTTCTGGCCAGCGCCGATATCAGCGATGACAGGCCGGTCACCGAGGTTCTGACAGAGCTTCTCTGCAGTGTCGATCTCGCCAGCCGCCGCTGGATTTACGAGCAATATGACAGCCAGGTGATGGCCGACACCATCGCACCGCCTGGCGGTGACGCCGGCCTTGTCAGGGTTCACGGCTCGCGCCGAGGTCTTGCCGCCAGCACCGATTGCACGCCGCGTTATGTCGAGGCGGACCCGCGCACCGGCGGCGCGCAGGCTGTTGCCGAGGCGTGGCGCAACCTGTCGGCCATCGGCGCGCGCGGCCTGGCGATCACCAACAATCTGAATTTCGGCAATCCGGAGCGGCCCGAAATCCTGACCCAGATGGCACAATCGGTTCTCGGCATGGGCGATGCCGCGCGGGCACTGGAAACCCCTGTCGTTTCAGGCAATGTCTCGCTCTATAACGAGACGGATGGCAGCGCCATCCTGCCCTGTCCGGTCATCGGCATGGTCGGCACGATCGAGGATATCGGTGCCGCCGTCGGCATGGCACCGGCCGCCGATATGACGCTGGTTGTGATCGGGCAGACGGATGAAACCGATGATGGCTGGCTTGGTGTCTCGCTCTATGCCCGCAATCTGGCAGGCAATCCCGTGGCGGCACCGCCGCCGGTCGATCTTGAGGCCGAACGCCGCAATGGCCTGTTCGTGCAGCAGCAGATCGCCAGCGGCGCGGTCGCGGCGGCGCATGACATCAGCGATGGTGGCCTTGCTGTTGCCGTTGCCGAAATGTGTATCGCCGGCCGGACCGGCGCACAACTCACGCTTCCCGAAGGCGGCAACCGGCATGGCTGGGCCTTTGGTGAGGACCAGGCCCGCTATATCGTCGCCACCGCCGACGCGCCGGCGCTTCTGGCGGCAGCGGACTTGGCGGGCGTGCCGGCTGCGACGATCGGCAGCACCCGCGATGGAGGTGAATTGCAATTCGGCGACGAGGGTGCCATATCTGTAGGGGACCTGAGCAATCTGGTCGAGGCGACCATCCCCGCACTGATGTCAGGCGGATGACGCCACCCGAACAGGAGGACAATGCCTCATGCCGATGCAGGCATCTGAAATCGAGACACTGATCAAGGACGCCTTCCCCGACGCGGAGGTTGTCATCGAGGATCTTCGCGGCGATGGCGACCACTATGCCTGCCGGGTTGTCGCGCAGGCCTTTGCCGGCAAGAGCCGCGTCCAGCAGCACCAGATGGTGTACAAGGCACTTGGCGGCCGCATGGGCGGTGAATTGCACGCGCTGGCACTACAGACATCGGCACCGACAAACAACTGAATCCCGGGATGTGGCGCCATGCCCGCCCGAAGCTGGAGAAATGACCATGCTTGATGACGCAACCCGTGACCGTATCCAGGCCGATATCGGCGGAGACGACGTTGTTCTTTTCATGAAGGGCACCCCGGTGTTCCCGCAATGCGGCTTCTCTGCCGCCGTTGTCGGTGTGCTGACACATCTTGGGGTGCCGTTCCGCGGCATCAATGTTCTGGAGGATGACAGCATCCGCGAGGGCATCAAGTCGTTTTCCGACTGGCCAACGATTCCGCAGCTTTATGTAAAGGGTGAGTTTGTTGGTGGCTGTGACATCGTGCGTGAAATGTACGAAACGGGCGAGCTGACCGAGATGTTCCAGACCCGCGGCGTCGACGCCAAGCCCTCGGCCTGACGACATCTGTCTTGCGTCATTTATCGCCGGCGACCATATCGCCAGCGACCATATCGCCGGCGTCATAGCTGCGATGCGCGACCACCTCGGCGACGCGAATATGATACCAGCTGTAGAATTCCTGGCGTCCCATCTGCTGCGCGGCAAGATGCTCGATATTGATCCGCCAGTCACGGATCGCGCCGCGGTCCCGCCAATATGACACGGTGATGCCGATCCCGTCCTCGCCGCGCACCGATTCCACACCGAGGAATCCCGGCTGCTGCTGTGCCAGCTCGACCATCCGTTCCGAGGTCAGGCTGTACATCTCCTCAGCCGACAAAGTTCGCTGGTTGGTGAAGATCACCGCGAAATAACGCTCTGGCCAGCCATCCGAGGACGGGGCCGGCACATTTTCAATGTCATCATCATTATCCATCATGGTCCTGTCCCGTCGATGCAGGATATCCGGCGCGCGCCCTGCCCGCGGTTCGCGTGCCGCGCCTTCAGGGATAACGCAGATTTACCGGGCGGCGCCATGCAAAAATTCCCGCACCATGACATCTGCATGGCATGGCACCTGATTGAGACTCAAAGCAAACGGGGCGGACCATATGGCCCGCCCCGATGAATTTGCCGTGGCGGAACGACGCGCCGGCAGGTGCCGTGCGCCGGAACCGCTGTTACCGCGAATAATATTCGACGACCAGATTGGGTTCCATCTGCACCGGGTAGGGAACCTCATCCAGACCCGGCACGCGAACGAATTTTGCGGTGAATTTGTTGTGGTCGACCTCGACATATTCGGGAACATCGCGTTCGACCGATGCAACGGCGTCAAGAACGGCCGGAATGGTTTTTGCCTTCTCCTTCAGCGCGATTTCATCACCGGGGCGAAGGAGGACCGAGGAGATGTTGCAACGCTTGCCGTTGAGCAGGACGTGACCATGGTTGATGATCTGGCGCGCGGCAAAGACCGTCGGCACCATCTTCGAACGGTACAGTACCGCATCAAGGCGTGTCTCCAGGATACCAACCAGATTCTGTCCGGTATCGCCCTTCGCGCTGGCGGCCTTCTTATAATATTTCTTGAACTGCTTCTCGCCGATATTGCCGTAATAGCCCTTCAGCTTCTGCTTGGCCATCAGCTGCACACCGAAATCGGTCGGCTTCTTGCGGCGCTGGCCATGCTGGCCGGGGCCATATTCGCGGCTGTTTACGGGGGATTTCGGGCGGCCCCAGAGATTGACTCCCAGACGGCGGTCAATCTTGTGCTTGGCGGAATGCCGCTTGTGATCAGACTTGGCCATAGGTGGCTCCTCATATGTCTGCGGAGGCGCGTGCGGCGCATCCTTATGTGGCCCGGTAGGGTTGCGGCGTTTCCGCCGAACCGGCATCGCACCCCGCTGGTGCAATCCACGTTCCCGGGAATGGCGGGAAACTAGGCATCAGCGGCCCGTCTGTCAACCTGATTTCGACCTGTCACGCGTCTTGGTCAGCGCCTGGATGACCCCGTGAAGCGTGCTGATTTCCTGACTTGTCGGGCGCGCCCGGCCAAACAGCGCCCGCAGATTGCGTTTTACCGCCGGCGCCATTTCCGGCGAGATGAAGAACCCACCGCTGTCCAGCTCGGCCTCGAGCCGTTCATGGAATCTCTCCCGTTCCAGAATGGTGGCGGCGTCATCCATTGCTTCATCAGGCCCGGACCGATTTTCCGTCCCGGCAGCAGCTTTGACATTTAGCCCGGTATTTGCCCCGCTATTTGCTGCAGTGCGCCACTCCCAGGCCATCAGCAACACCGCCTGGGCAAGGTTCAGAGACGGGTAGTCCGGATTTAGGTCGGCAGTGACAAGGCAGTCGGCGCGCACCACATCCTCATTGTCGAGTCCCGAAGCCTCCGGCCCGAACATCAGCCCGGCCTTGCCGCCATGTCGCAGAAGCTCGGCAGTCACAATACGGGGATCGCTCGTGCGCACCGGCATGTCGCGACGGCGCGCCGACAGGGCAGCCAGAAAGGTCAAATCATGCGCGGCCCCGGCAATGCTGTCATGGACAGTGGCAGCCTCGATGATCGACGCCCCGCCAGCGGCCATAGGCAGGGCAGCGGGGTTCGGCCAGCCATCGCGTGGCGCGACGAGCCGCAGATCTGTCAGCCCGCAATTCATCATCGCACGGGCCGCGGCACCGATATTCTCGCCAAGCTGCGGGCGGACAAGGATAACGACAGGCGGCGTGGCGAGGCTCATGCGTCAGGCAGCGTTGGCCGGGCCAGCGATCCCGTCGCGCTGCAGCTTCCACATCATGCCGTCACCAAGCGCCACGACCGAGGCGTCGATGATGTTCGTCGACACGCCGACGGTCCGCCAGATCACCCCGTCAGGGGTCCGGAATTCAATCATCACACGGGTCACGGCCCCGGTGCCGGCCTGCTCTTCACGGGAATCGAGAATACGGACCTTGTAATCGACAAGCTCGACATCCTCCAGCGACGGATAGGCCGTCGACAGTGCCTTTCGAAGCGCCGTATCGACAGCATTCACCGGCCCGTTGCCAAGCGCCACCTCGTGATAGATGACATTGCCAACGGTGATTGTGGCGGTGGCCTCGGATTCGACAACAAGCTGGCCGCGGGCATTGAACCGCCGTTCATCCATGACCCTGAATCTGCCGATATTGAAATAGTCCGGTACCTCGCCGAGCGTGCGGCGGGCCAGCAGCTCAAAACTTGCCTCGGCGGAATCAAAGGCCCAGCCCTCGAACTCGCGCTCCTTGACCACGCGGATCAGCGTTTCCAGCCGCGGGTCGGCATTGTCGATCTCGATGCCGAATTCGGTGAACCGCGCCAGCATGTTGGATTTTCCAGCCTGGTCGGAAACAAGATACTGCCTTGTATTTCCGACTTTTTCCGGCGGGACATGTTCATAGGTGCGCGGATCCTTCTGCGCCGCCGAGGCGTGAAGACCACCCTTATGCGCGAAGGCCGCCTCGCCCACATAGGGCGCCTGGGCGTAGGGCGCGCGATTCAGCCGTTCATCAAGCATCCGCGACAGGCCCATCAGTTTCGGCAGATTTTCCTCGGCGATGCCGGTGTCATAGCCAAGTTTCAGGACCAGCGTCGGGATCAGTGTGATCAGATCGGCATTGCCGCACCGCTCGCCAAGCCCGTTGATGGTACCCTGGACCTGGCTTGCGCCGGCGCGGATCGCCGCCAGCGAATTCGCCACCGCCACCCCGGCATCATTATGGCAATGAATTCCGAGACGAACCTCGGGCATGGCGTCATGCACCGTGCTGACAATTTCGAACACCTCGTTCGGCAGCGCCCCGCCATTCGTGTCGCACAGGATTACCCATGACGCACCGCCCTCATGCGCCGCCCGAACGCAATCCAGCGCGTATGCCGGATTGTTCTTGTACCCGTCGAAGAAATGCTCGCAATCGAACATCGATTCACGGCCACGTTCGACCGCCGCCGCGACCGACTGCCGGATCATGTCGAGATTCTCCTCAAGCGAGGTGTTGATCGCCGTCTCGACATGGAAATCCCAGGTCTTGCCAACAAGGCAGGTGGCCGGCACATCGGCCCCTATTACCGCGTTCAGCCCCGGATCATTGGCTGTGCTGCGCCCACCACGGCGGGTCATGCCAAAGGCGACCATGCGCGCGCTGCGGGTCTGTGGCGGGTTGGCGAAGAACGCATCATCGGTCGGGTTGGCGCCCGGCCAGCCGCCCTCGATATAGTCGATGCCGATCTCGTCCAGCGCCGCGGAAATGGCGATCTTGTCTGCCTTCGAGAAATCGACACCGCGGGTCTGACCACCATCGCGGAGCGTCGTGTCAAACAACCAGATCCTGTTATCGCTCATCCACCTGTCCCCCGGGGCGGCATTCGCAACGCCCCTCACTGCGCCTAGGACTTAACAAAAATGATGCCAAAAGGCTAGCTTCGCCGCCAGACCGTGCCGTCCGGCCCGTCTTCAAGAAGGATCCCGCCTGCCGCCAGCTTATCACGAATGGTATCGGCGGCAGCGAAATCACGCGCCGCGCGGGCCGCCTTGCGGGCCTCGATCATGGCGTCGATTTCAGCATCATCGGCACTGTCAGCGCTCTGGTCACCCTTGGCCCATTCATCGCCTGTCTGGCCCAGCAGGCCAAGCAGCGCGGCGGATGATTTCAGCGCCACCGGCGCCTCGGCGCTGCCCCGGTTCGCCTCGCCTGCCAGCTCATGCAGCCGCGCCATCGCCGCCGGCGTGTTCAGATCATCGCAGAGCGCGGCAAGAAAGGCCGGGTCCACCGCGTCATCGGTCGCCCCGGCATCGCCAACGGCGCGATAGAGCCGGTCAAGGACATTGCGCGCCTCGGCCAGCGCCGCGCCGGTCAGCGCCACCGGCGCGCGGTAATGCGCCGCCAGCAGACCGGCCCGCACCGTCTCGCCCCGATGTTCGGCAATCGCCTCATGCGCCAGCACCATGTTGCCAAGCGATTTCGACATCTTCTCGTCACCCATGGTGACATAGCCGTTATGCAGCCAGTATTTCGCCATGATGTCGGTGCCATGCGCGCAGCAGGACTGGGCGATTTCATTCTCGTGATGCGGGAAGACCAGATCGAGGCCGCCAGCATGAATGTCGAACGTCTCACCAAGATAATGCCGGGCCATGGCGGAGCATTCGATATGCCAGCCGGGTCGCCCCTGTCTGTCCGAGAAGGGATTGTCCCATCCCGGCTGCTCATCGCTGCTTGGCTTCCACAGCACGAAATCGGCGGCATCGCGCTTGTAGGGGGCCACCTCGACGCGGGCACCGGCGATCATGTCCTCCATGCTGCGTCCTGACAGCACGCCATAGGATGGCATCGTCGCCACACTGAACAGCACATGATCCTCGGCAATATAGGCATGACCACCTGCGATCAGCGTCCGGATCATCGCGATCATCTCATCAATGAATTCCGTGGCGCGCGGTTCATGATCCGGCGGCAGCGCGCCAAGTGCCTTTATATCCTCATGAAAACAGCGGATGGTGTCTTCGCACAGATTGTCGATGCCGATATCGCGCTCGGCAGCACGGGTGATGATCTTGTCATCGACATCGGTGATGTTGCGGACATAGGTGACGCGCGGGAACTGGCGGCGCAGCAGCCGCACCAGAACATCGAACACGACAATCGGCCTGGCATTGCCGATATGGATCCGGTCATAGACCGTTGGCCCGCAGGCATAAACCCGCACATGTGACGGGTCGAGCGGCGTGAAGACATCCTTGCTGCGGGTCAGCGTGTTATGGAGGCGCAGCGCGATCATGCGGTCTCTCCACGAAGCCTCGCCAGAATGCGCCCCCGCCCGATAAAGGGCAGCAGCGGTGCGATTTCCGGGCCGCGCGCCTGGCCGGTCAGCGCCAGCCGGAGGGGCATGAACAGGCCGCGTCCCTTCGCCCCTGTGGCCGCGCCGACGGATTTTGTCCAGTCGTCCCAGACATCGCCAAGATCACCCTCGGGCAGAAGGTTGGCAGCGGCGCTGGTCACCTCCGCCGCCTCGATCACCGGAGCCAGCGGGGCGGTGCAGACCTGCCACCATTGTGCTGCCTGGCTCACCGCTTCAAGATTGTCGCGAACGGCAAGCCAGAACGCCTCGCCCCCGCCGACATCAAGTGCCGTCAGCCGGTCGGCGACAGCGGCAAAGCCAAGCTGCTGTATCACCCGCATATTGACCTGCGCCAGTTCCGCCGGGTCGAATTTGGCGGTGGCACGGCCAAAGCGTGACAGGTCAAAACCCTCGATAATGGTGGTCATATCGGCACAGGGCACCACCGGGTCGGAGGTGCCGATGCGCGCCAGCAGGCTTGCCAGCGCGGTTGCCTCAGTCCCCTCATTCCGCAGCTGGCCGATGGACAGGCTGCCAAGACGTTTCGACAGACCCTCGCCATCGGCGCCGGCCAGAAGCGCGACATGTCCCATCACCGGGGCGGTGGCGCCCAGTGCCTCGAACAGCTGAATCTGAGCCGCCGAATTGGTGACATGGTCCTCACCGCGGATGATGTGGGTGATGGCGTGGTCGATATCATCGACAACCGATGCCATGGTGTAGATAACCCGGCCATCCTCGCGGAACAGCACCGGGTCCGAAAGGCTCGACATGTGATAGCTGACATCGCCGCGCACCATGTCGGTCCAGGCCACCTCGCTGTGGTCCAGCAGAAAACGCCAATGCGGGCGCCGGCCTTCGGCCTCGAAGGCAGCCTTCTGGTCATCGGACAGGTTCAGCGCCGCGCGGTCATAGACCGGCGGCCGGCCGGCCGACAATTGTGCCTTGCGCTTCAGCGCCAGCTCTTCCGGCGTTTCATAGCAGGCATAGGCGCGGCCATCGGCGACAAGCTGTTGCAGTGCCGCATCATACCGCTCGAGGCGCGCCGACTGACGGTCCTCAACGTCCCATTGCATGCCCATCCAGACCAGATCGGCGCGGATCGACTCCTCGAAAGCCGCCGTCGACCGGTCAGTGTCGGTATCGTCGATCCGCAGCATGAAATGCCCGCCCTGACGGCGCGCGAACAGGAAATTCACCAGCGCGGTGCGCAGATTGCCAACATGCAGATTGCCGGTCGGGCTGGGCGCGAAGCGAACCTTCACGTTACTCATTCACTCATCCTTCCCGGATGCCTGTAACGGCCCGGATGCCTGTAACGGGTTAAAGCCCGAGGTCAGCGGCAGCCGCCGTTCGCGGCCAAAGGCAAGGGCTGTCATTTTCGGCCCCGGCGCCGCCTGGAACCTCTTATATTCGGCCCGGAACAGCAACTGGCTGGCCCGCGCCACCTCCTCGCGGTCATGACCGCGCGCCACGATGGTCTCGATATCCACCATCTCCTCGCACAATGCGCGCATGATGTCATCAAGCCTGTCATAGGGCGGCAGCGAGTCGGTATCCTTCTGGTCGGGCCGCAGTTCGGCCGAGGGCGGCTTGTCGATGATCCGCGCCGGCATCACCTCGCCTTCCGGCCCGGCACCGCCGCGCGGCATATTGGCGTTGCGCCAGCGGCACAGCTCGAACACCTGCACCTTCCAGACATCCTTGATTGGCGCGAAGCCGCCGCACATGTCGCCATAAAGGGTCGAGTAGCCGGCCGCATATTCGGATTTGTTGCCGGTGGCGAGAACCATCGGGCCATGTTTGTTGGAAATGCCCATCAGGATCATCCCGCGAAGACGCGACTGGATGTTCTCCTCGGCAATGTCGGGATCGGTGCCGGCGAACTGGCCCTCCAGCATCCCCTCCATCGCCTGCATCGCCGGCCCGATCGATATCTCGTCAAGGCGAATGCCAAGGCGGCGCGCCAGCTCGGCCGCGTCATCCAGACTTTCCTGGCTGGTATAGGGTGACGGCATCATCACCGCATGAACGCGCTGCGGGCCAAGCGCATCGACCGCCAGCACGGCGACGATCGCCGAGTCGATGCCGCCCGACAGGCCAAGCACGACACCCGGGAACCCGTTCTTGTCGACATAATCGCGCAGCCCAAGCGTCAGCCCGCGATAGAGCGCCGCCATACCCTCATCCGGCGGGGTGATCTGACCGCTGAGCGAGGGCGCACCAAAATCCTCACCAAGCTGGATGGTGACGGTGGCCTCGGAAAAGCTTGGCAGATGGGCGGCAAGCTTGCCATCGGCGCCAAGCGCGAACGATCCACCGTCAAAGACGAGCTCATCCTGCCCGCCAACCATGTTGACATAGAAGAACGGGCATTCGGCCTCCAGCGCCCGGCTGACAGCATGCGCCATCCGGCTGTCCGGCTTCAGCAGGTCAAAGGGCGAGGCATTCAGCGAGATGATGATCTCGGCCCCGGATTCGGCGAGGCATTCGACCACATCAGGCGTCCAGATATCCTCGCAGATCGGCAGGCCGAGCCGCCGCCCGCGCACCATCACCGGCCCCGGCATCTCGCCGGCGGTGAAATTGCGCTTGTCGTCAAAGACGCCGTAATTCGGCAGATTCACCTTGTCGCGACGTGCCTGGATGGCACCGCCATCAAGGACGAAGACCGCATTGGTGATCACGCCGTCCTCACTATGAGGCGCGCCAATGATAATGGCCGGCCCACCATCGGATGTCGCACCGGCAAGTGCCTGCAGGCCCGCGGCCACCTCGCCCATGAAGTCGCTTCGCAGCACAAGATCATCACAGGGATAGCCGGACAGATACATCTCGGGCGTGACGATGATCTCGGCGCCAAGCGATGCCGCCTGCCGACGCGCCTCGAGAAGACGGTCCATATTGGCCCCGATATTGCCAAGATGGGGATTCAACTGGGCGAGCGCGATCGAACTGGCGTTAGGCATGGGCTGCATCCCGGTCATTTGCGAAGCAGGAATTCGCGTCCTGATTTGACGCATGGCTTCCCGTCATAGGAGATGATGTCGGCGGTGGCGTAGGTTTCCGACCAGATCTGCGGCAGATAGGACCCGGTGCCAATCAGGTCGACCGGTGCCCTGGCGAAGGAGAACATCCGGCATTTGTCGGGGCCAAACCCGCTTGAAGCCACAATCCGCGCCCGCTCGAACCCGTTCTTGTCCAGCGTCTCGCGAAGATACCAGACCGCCGCCACGCTGACCCCTGTTCCCATCAGATGCTTCAGTTCGGCGTCAGTACGATAACCGCGGGTAGCGTAGGGAACATGTCGGTCGAGAACGGCATAGGATTCGGGTGTGTCCAGCCCCTCGACGAACCGGCCGCCATGTGTGTCCAGACGAAAGGCCAGCTGGCCGCTGGCGGCAAGGTCGGGGAACCTGTTGGCGACTTCCAGCGCGTCGGTGATCTCACGCCCGTAATAGTCGACCAGCACGGTGAGCGGTGCCTCCGGTGCCATTTCGTGAAACATCTCGGCGGCCCGCAATGTCGATCCGGCATAGCCGACAAGCGCGTGCGGCATTGTCCCCATGCCACGTTCCTGCCCAAAGAAAGGCGCGGTGGCGTCCGTCGATGATCCGACAAAGCCGCGCGCACCGGTCTTGGCATTCGCCTTTTTCGAGCCGACCGAGGCGCCGTAGGCCATCAGTTCCGCCATATCCGAGCCGGCACAGTGCCGCGCATCCATGGCCAGAAAGGCAACCTCCGGCAGCTCGACACACATGTTGTAGGCGTTGTAGGCCGCCACGCAGCAGCCTCCGAGCCGCTGCAGGAAAATGGTTTCCAGATCAACCAGCGCGGCGAACGGCCCGCGAAGGTAGCACAGCACCTCGCCTGCCCCGACCCAGGCACCCTCGACATGCGGCTGGTCGACCTCGATGGTGACATTGCGATGGCGCGCCATGGCCTGCAACCATTCGATGGCCAGCCTGCCGGCATAGGTTACCGGGCGGCGCATGAACACCGCATATTCCACCTCGCAATCGCCATTCGCCTCGACGATACGGCGGGTGTTGCGGAAATAGGTATCGGTCAGTCCCGGCTGTTCGTCCGGTGACGGACCACTGGTTTCAAACTCGGCCATTGCAGATCTGCCCTGTCGGTGACCGCGCCGGTCACCAGTCTGAGGGAATTACCAAACGTTACTTCTACACCGCCTCGGACAGGCCAATGCCACCATCACGCCGCTGTTTCAAAAGGTCGGCAATCAGGAAGGCAAGTTCCAGTGCCTGGGCACCATTCAGACGCGGGTCACAATGCGTATGATAGCGGTCACCAAGCCGCGCCTCGGTCACCTCGACAACGCCACCAACACATTCGGTCACATTCTGGCCGGTCATCTCGAAATGCACGCCGCCCGGATAGGTGCCGACCTCGTCATGCGCGTCAAAGAATCCCTTCACCTCGGCCATCACATCACCGACACGTCGGGTCTTGTAACCGCTGCTCGCCTTGATGGTGTTGCCATGCATCGGATCACAGCACCACACCACACTGGCACCGGACGCCTTGACCGCTTTCAGCAGCGGCGGCAGGCCGGCATGCACCTTGTCGGCGCCCATGCGGGCAATCAGCGTCAGTCGCCCCGGGACATTGTCCGGGTTCAGCGTCTCGATCAGCCGGACAAGCTCATCCGGATCGAGGCTCGGCCCGCATTTCAGACCGATCGGGTTGCCGATGCCCCGCATATATTCGACATGCGCGCCGTCAGGCTGGCGCGTGCGGTCACCGATCCAGATCATATGCGCCGATGTGGAATACCAGTCCTTTTCATCGGTGATGGTATCGCGCCGGGTCATGGCTTCCTCATAATTCAGAAGAAGCGCCTCATGGCTGGTATAGAGTTCGGTCTCGGCAAGTGGCCTCGCCGTTTCCGGAGTGATCCCGCAGGCCCGCATGAAATCGAGACTTTCCTGAATCCGGCCCGCCAGCTCCTGGAATTTTTCCGCCTCCGGCGTGCCTTCCAGAAATTCGGTTACCCAGCTATGCACCTTGGTCAGGTCGGCAAGGCCACCCTGCGCAAAGGCCCGCAACAGGTTCAGCGTCGCCGCAGACTGTTCATAGACGCGTAGCAGACGTTTCGGATCGGGAATCCGCTCGCCGGCGGAAAACCCCATCGCGTTGATCATGTCGCCGCGATAGCTTGGTAGCTCGACACCCTCGATCGACTCCATAGGCGAGGAGCGCGGCTTGGCAAACTGCCCGGCGACACGCCCGACCTTGACGATCGGCATCGACGCACCAAAGGTCAGCACCACGGCCATCTGCAGGATGATCTTGAAGGAATCACGGATGTTGTCGGCCGAGAACTCGGCAAAGCTCTCTGCGCAATCACCGCCTTGCAGCAGGAATGCACGCCCCTCGGCAACCTCGCCAAGCTTGCGCTTCAGGCTCTGCGCCTCACCGGCGAAGACAAGCGGCGGCATGGCGGCAAGCTTGCTTTCTACCGTGCTGAGTTTGGCCTGGTCCGGATATTCCGGAACCTGCTGAATCGGGTGATCACGCCAACTTTTGGGCTGCCATGTCATGAGACATCATTCCTTGTTCATCCAGAGGGCAGGGAGACATCAGCACCGAAATCGTGAACCATACCCTGAACAGGTCCACATAATGGCCAAATCCCGATGTTTTTCAAGTTTTTTGCGCCTATGCGCGCGGCGTCCGCATGGTCACGAATTCTTCCGCCGCGGTCGGATGAATGCCAATGGTGGCATCGAAATCCGCCTTCGTCGCGCCGGCGATGATCGCCACCCCGATTCCCTGCATGATCTCGCCAGCTTCGGGTCCCAGCATATGCGCCCCGACAACGCGGTCGGAGGCTGTTTCCACGATCAGCTTCATGAAGGTCTTTTCCGACCGGCCTGAAATGGTGTTCTTCATCGCGTTGAAGCGGCTGGTGAACACGGTGACCTCACCATATTGTGACCGCGCCTCGTCCTCGGCAAGGCCAACCGAGGCAATAGGCGGCTGGGTGAAGACAGCCGAGGGGATGTTGGCATGCGTCACCCGGCGCGGGCGCCCCCCGAAAAGGCTGTCGGCAAGGGCGTGCCCCTCGGCAATCGCCACCGGCGTCAGGGCCACCCGGTCGGTGACATCACCGACGGCATAGATCGATGCCACCTCGCTGCGCGAACTGGCATCCACCGGGATCTCGCCCCGTGGCCCGACAGCAAGGCCCGCCGCCTCCAGACCCAGTCCGGAGGTGTTGGGACGCCGGCCGGTGGCAGCCATCACCTGATCAACCACAAGCTCGGTGCCATCGCTGAGGGTGACGCTCCTGCGGCCGGCCCCGTCGGCCACCACGCCGGTGAGCGTGCAGCCCGGATGAAGCGTAATGCCACGCCCGGCAAGCGCCGTCGCAGACTCCCGCCGGATGTCGTCATCAAAGCCGCGAAGCGGCATATCGGCCCGGTAAACAAGATGTGTATCGATACCGAACCCGTTGAAAATACTGGCGAACTCCACCGCTATATAACCGCCGCCATAGATCAGCACCCGGTCTGGCCGTACGGCAAGATCAAGCGCCTCATTCGAAGTGATGCCATGTTCGGCAAGCCCCGGTACATCGGGGATCTGCGGCCAGCCGCCGGTCGCAACGAGAATCTGTTCCGCTGTCAGACGGCGGCCACCAACCGCCACTTCGTGCGGTCCGGTGATGACGCCGCGGCCCTCGACCAGGTCGACGCCGGCATTTGTCAGCAACGACCGGTAGATGCCCTCAAGCCGATCAAGCTCGCGGTTCTTGGCGTCGATCAGCGCCGGCCAGTCATGACCGTCAACGGAAACCTGCCAGCCAAAGCCGGCGGCATCTTCCGCCTCGGCCGAGAATGCAGAGCCATACATCAGCAGTTTTTTCGGAACACAGCCCCGGATCACGCAGGTGCCTCCGGGGCGGCTTTCCTCGATCACCGCCACCCTGGCACCATGCCCGGCCGAAATGCGTGAGGCGCGGACGCCGCCGGAACCGGCGCCGATAACAATCAGGTCGTAATCATAAGCCATGAGAGGGAGCTTTCGCGAGAGATTGCGTCACGCCCCTAACCTAGTCCGGATCGCGCGTTATGCAAGAGCGCGACCAGGCTGATTGACGAGCTAGACCATCTCCCGCTCGTCAAACGGCATCACCTCGGGCAGGCCAACACCGCGCTTGGCAAGCAGACTGGCTGCCAGCTGCGCAAAATCCATCATCTCGCGATAGATGGAGTTGGGCGTCGCGCCCTGCAGATCAAGCTTGCGATAGACGGTGACCGTGGCATCGCCGGAACAGACACCATGCGGGCGCATGGCGGTGGCGATGGTGTCCTCGAGCAACAACATGGTGATGAAGGAGGCGCGGAGCGGCCCACTGCCATCGCGTGCCGTGGTCGCATAGACAAAAGCACTGACATCATCATCGAGAAGTTCGAACTGGACGATCGGCCCGGCCTCGCTTTCGATCATCCACCGGCGCTGTGACAGCGCGACAACCTCGCACGGCCCGGCGGCTGGCGGGTTCTGGACAAGCTCGTTCATCTGGGCCTTGATGGGCGCGTGCATGCGGCAATCCCCTTGGTCAGCGCGGTGGGTGGCGAATCAAATCACCGATTTGTTACCATGCATTAACTTGTCGTTAATGAGATAATTTACCTGCGGGCAAGTTTAACCCTTCCGGATCACATGAAGATATCAAATATCGGCCCTGAAAGCGCCGGAGATGAGCGGTTGCCTGCCCGGGGCATCGCTAATATGGTTCACGAAGCCTTGCCCGAATGATGTGAAATGCTGTCTAAGCCATGACCGAATCGACCTCTGATCCAACCGAAAATCTGCTCTGGTCCCCAGCGCCGGACGCCGTTGTCACAAGCCAGGTGGCGGGTTTTGCAACCTTTGTACATGAACGTACCGGCATGGACTGGCAGGGCGATTTCCAGACGCTGTGGCGCTGGTCGGTTGACCAGCATGTAATCTTCTGGGACCTGTTCTGGGACTGGCACGGTGTGATCGGTGACAAGGGTGACAGGCAGATCGAGAACGAGACCGCCATGCCGGGTGCGCGGTTCTTTCCCGACGCGACTTTGAACTATGCCGAGAACATGCTCGCCCGCGCCGATGACCGGCTAGCCATCTCGGCGCATTGCGAGGATGGGCGGCATGTTCGGCTGACCCGGCGCCAGCTGAAGGACCGGGTGATGCGGCTCGCCGGCTGGATGCGCGACAACGGCATTGGCGAGGGCGACCGCGTCGCCGCCTATATCCCCAATATTCCCGAAGCGGTGATCGCGATGCTGGCGACGGCGGCGCTTGGCGGCATCTTTTCCAGCTGTTCGCCCGATTTCGGGCCTGGCGGTGCGCGTGACAGGTTTGGCCAGATCGAGCCGAAACTGCTGATCGCCTGTGATGGTTATCATTATGCCGGCAAGCCGTTCAAGCGTCTCGATCTGGTGCGCGAACTGGCGGCATCGATGCCCTCGGTCACGCATTGCCTGATCATCCCCTTCCTTGATGAGGCACCCGATCTTGCCGGCCTGCCATCTGCCTGCCTGTTCGCCGAAGCCGAGGATCATGCGCCACTGCAAACCTTCGTGCGGGTGGGGTTCAACGCCCCCCTCTACATCCTCTATTCGAGCGGCACCACCGGCGCCCCGAAATGCATCGTCCATGGTGTCGGCGGGGTGACGCTGCAGCACGCCAAGGAATTGCGGCTTCACAGCAACCTCACGCCGGATGACAGGCTGTTCTTCTTCACCACATGTGGCTGGATGATGTGGAACTGGATGGTATCCGGCCTGTTGGTCGGCGCGCCGGTCGTGACCTATGAGGGCAATCCCTTCCATCCCGGGCCGGAACGGCTCTGGCAGATCGCGCAGAGCGAGCGGCTGACACATTTCGGCGTTTCGGCAAAATATGTCGACGCCGTGCGCAATGCCGGCTTCGCGCCGGGCAAGGCGCTGGACCTGTCGGCATTGCGGGTGATGATGTCCACCGGATCGCCGCTGTCTGCCGAGGCCTTTGCCTTCATCTATGAGGAGGTCGGCACGGATCTGCAGCTGGCATCGATTTCGGGTGGCACAGATCTGATTTCCTGCTTTGTCCTCGGAACGCCAACACAGCCTGTATATGCCGGCGAGATCCAGACCCGCGGCCTTGGCATGGCGGTCGAGGTTCTGGATGATGACGGCCATCCGGTGACCGGGCAGCAGGGTGAGCTGTGCTGTCTGAAGCCCTTCCCCTCGATGCCGGTGCAGTTCTGGAACGATCCCGACGGCGCCAAATACCGGGCCGCCTATTTCGAGCATTTCAAGGGGATCTGGCGGCATGGAGACTGGGCAACGCTGACCGGGCGCGGGGGCCTTGTCATCCATGGCCGGTCCGACGCCACACTCAATCCCGGCGGCGTGCGGATCGGTACCGCCGAGATCTATCGTCAGGTCGAGGCTTTTGACGAAATCGAGGAGGCGCTGGTCGTCGGACAGTCATGGGACAATGATGTGCGGGTGATCCTGTTTGTGCGGATGGCCGGCGACAGATGTCTGGATGACAAACTTGCCACCGCCATAAAGACCCGCATTCGCGGGGGGGCGACACCGCGCCATGTGCCGCGCCATGTCATCGCCGTTCCGGACATCCCGCGCACCAGATCGGGCAAGATTACCGAACTGGCGGTGCGCGACGTCATCCATGGGCGGCCGGTGAAGAATACCGAGGCGCTGGCGAATGCCAAGGCCCTCGATTATTTCAGGAACCTGCCGCAGCTGGCGGAATAGACCTTACAGCCCCTGCCTGATCAGCGTCTGGACGGCACTGCTGTTGGCAAAACGCTTGCGGTTCTGGCGGTATTGCGGCAGCGCCATCATCAGTTGCGCGGTCTCCGACTGTTTCAGCGCGGCCTCGTCGGCAAGGTCGTCAAGCTTCGCGGCAGTGCAGACATGCGCAAGATAGGTATGGCTGGCGCCGACCCTGTCGGCAACCGCCCGGTATCTTGATTTCGACCCGACCGGCCATTTCTCGCGCAGGATCGTCATCACGACAAAATTCACCTCGCCGCCCCAGGATGCGGCAACACTCTGCTCGGCCAGAAAGGCCGCGCCGATGGCGGTCATCGCCGCCATGGTCTCCGGGTCATCCGACATCGCCTCGCCCTGGTCATGATCGAGCCAATGACCAAGAAGATTGATCCGGTCGGCGGCATCCAGCCCCATCAGACGCGGAATTACCGACCCGTCATGATCGGACGGGTCGATGTCGATGATGTCGGACTCGCCCATCAGGCGAAGCAGGGTTGTTGGCATGACACGGCCTCCCGGCGCCGGAATGAAAACCGCTAGCGTTGTAGGCAGCATCCTGCCGGCTGGCAACAGCTTACTGGCGGTCAGGCGCCCGCTTTCTGACGGTCAGGCGCCGGGATCGGCCGCTGGAACGGGCTGCCGCGCGCGGACAAACTCGCGCCAGGCAATGAACAGACAGCTTGCGATCACCACCACGCCGCCAGCGATCTCGACCGGCGACATGACCTCGGCAAACAGCAGGAAGGCGACGAGGGCGGCAAGCGGGATCTGCAGATACCGCATCGAGGAAATCACCACCGCCTCGGAAAATTTGTAGGCCGACGTGATGCAGAGCTGCAGCCCCGCCGCCACCGCGCCAAGAAGCATCAGATCGAACAGCACTGGCTGGCTGACGGTCATCGGCACATCCGGCAAGAGGAAAGCCAGCGAGGTCAGCAGCACAGTGCCGCTTCCATTGTACCAGACAGCGACGCTGAAGGGGTGGTCCGCCTTGCCAAGCCGCCGCAGCATGATCGCCAGCCCGGCGCTGGCCACGGCGCCGGCGATGCCGAACCCGACATTCACCGAAAACCCACCGGTGAAGGGATCCGTCAGCAGCACGATCCCGATCATGCCGGTGGCAACGGCGCTCCAGCGATAGATGCCGATGACCTCACCAAGCAACAGCGGCGAGAGCACGGTGATGAAAATCACCGAACTCTGCAGCAGCGCCGTCGCCTGCCCCAGCGGCAGCAGCCGGATGGAGGTGAACCAGCAAGCCATCGCCACACAACCGAACCCGATCCGCACGATCAGCGTGCGCCGCGCATTGATCTGCAGGAAATCACGCCCACGTACCAGCACCGCCAGCAACAGCAACAGCGGCACCGAGAAGATGAAGCGATACATCAGCAGTGTCACCAGCGGGATGCCGTCACCGATCATCTTGACGATCAGCCCCGTGCAGACACCGAACAGGATCGCCATGAGAGTCAGCAATATACCGATAAAGGAACGTGGAAGAAGCACCGGAACACCCGAGTCGTGAGGAGGTTGACCTTACGGGCTTTCTTGCCGAAGGGCCATATCAGAATGCCCTGATGATGGTAAAGTCGACAGCTTTTGGCACGGCCATGACTTTACTTCCTGATTACCATTCCCATCTATCGGGAAGCAAAACCGGGCGTTGCCGTCGCAGCGCCACCTGAACGGAACATCTGGCAGGAGACCACTTTCCCATGCGCAGACACAGTCTTTCGGCCGCCGCCGCGGCTTTCATCATCTGCATCTCATCGCTGTCCGCCATCGCCGGCGTGATCGAGGACCGCAAAGCCAACTTCAAGGCCAACAACACCTCGATGCGCGCCATCGGCGAAGCCCTCAGCTTCGATGATTTTGACGCCGTGGTTGGCGAAGCCGAGAAAATCGCCGCCTGGGCCATGGTCATGCCCGATTATTTTCCCGAGGGAAGCGGTGAAGGCACCAGCGCAAAACCGGCGATCTGGTCTGACTTTGCCGGCTTCAAGAATGCCGCAGCGGCGAACCACGAGGCCGCCAGGGACCTGATCAAAGCCGCGCAGAGCGAGGACGCCGCACAGGTGGGCGCGGCGCTGAAGGCGCTTGGTGCAAGCTGCAAGGCCTGCCATCAGAAATTCAAAAGCTGGTAGCCAGTCTCGGGCGATTGAGATGCATGCGGTGCCGGCAGCTACCAGGCCGGACGTAGAAGCGGCAGCGCATGCGCCGCCAGCTGCAGCGCCGCCATCAGCACCAGCCCGGCCATCAGCCTTTCGCGGCTGATCCGGCCATCAGCGCCGGTGATCCGGTGCGGGGCCTCGCTGGCGCGGCCGGTCACCATGGCGCGGGTCAGGTTGATTTTCTTGCCGAATTTGTAGACCAGAATGGCGACAAGGTGCATCACCACCAGCAGGATCAGCGCCAGCTTGGCACGGTGATGGATTTTGGTGGCAGCCTCGGACTGCGCCGGCGCCAGATGCGCCAATGGCCCGTCAAACAGAATGCCGTCGCTGGCGAACATTCCGGTCATGGCCATGAACCCGGTCACCGCCAGCAAGGCCAGCACCGAAAGTGCGGCCAGTGGCGAGTGCCCCGCCTCGCGCGGCTCCGATGCATCCGAACGTACCCGAAGCCACGCCAGCACCGCCCGTGGCGCGCGCACGAAATTCCTGAATCTGGCGTGATGCCCGCCAACAAACCCCCACAACAGCCGGAAGGCGACAAGCGCCAGCACGGTCAGTCCGGATCTCTCGTGAAGATCCATACGTCCGATATTCGCTGTCACAACATTGGTGATGACAGCCGCTGCAAGCCCCCAATGGAACAATCGCAGGGGCAGATCCCAGACAAGAAGCCTGTCCGCCTTCGCTTCGGACATGGTCGGTTCGGACATGGTCGGCTCGGACATGGCTGCCCCCTTTTCGCTGTGCGCCAAGCGTTAGCAGAATTAACAAATTGTTTGACCTCAATTTTATGTGATCGCCACCATGGTTGGCCAGTTCAATTGTCACTGTTATCGTGGCGGCATGAACGACATGCACCACAAGCTGTTCAGCGATGCCGGCCATGGCGAGGGCGGTGCGCTTGATGCGCTGGCGGCACGCGATTCCGATATCGCGCGCATCCTTGCCACCCATGGCCCGCCGCCAGACCGCTCGCTGCCGGCGACCTACGACACGCTGGCCCGCGCCATCGTCGGCCAGCAGGTATCGCGGGTGGCGGCCTCGGCGATCATGAAACGGATGCAGGTACAGGGGTTCACATCCGCCGAGACCATTGCCGGCCTGACACCGGACGAGATGATGTCGGCCGGCCTGTCACGTCGCAAAGCGGAATATCTGGTCGGGATCGCCAGCGAAATTGTCAGCGGCCGCCTTGACCTGGCAGACCTTGCCAGCATGCCGGGCCAGGCGGTGCAGGAACGGCTTGTCAGTCTGCGCGGGGTCGGGGCCTGGACAGCCGACAATTTCCGGCTCTTCGCCCTTGCCGACATGGATGCCTGGCCAGCCAATGATGTCGCGTTGCAGGAGGCGATGCGGCGGCTGAAGACCCTCGAGAATCGCCCCGGACAGGCCGAGATGGAGGTTCTTGCCAGATCATGGCGGCCCTATCGCGGCGCCGGCGCACTTGTATTGTGGCATCTCTATGCCATCGAGGTGCGCAAGGTCGCCATCACGGATATCTGACCGGTCTATCCGAACAGGTCGCCCTGTCTATCATCGGATTTGCCATCATCGGATTTGCCATCATCGGCTTTGCGCTTGTGCTGGCCTGCTGTTTCGGCCGCAAGCGCCGCATCATCGAGCGGCGTCACCAGCTCCGGATGATCCTCTGCCACCCGGCCGACTTGCGGGCCAACACGATACCAGTTGAACAGGTTCGCCGGCGCGGCAACGCACAGCCTGGCCGCCACCGCCGGCCCGCCGGTCAGCCAGCCTTGCCATTTGTCCGGCGACAGCACCAACGGCTGGCGATGGTGGATGGCGGCAAGATCGCCATTGGCGGCACTTGTCATCACCACGAACCTGTCCTCGTCGCCGCGCCGCAGCAAAAGCCCACCAAACGCCATGACCCCGCCATCGGACAGCTGCACATGCCAGGGCTGTTTCGGGGCCGACCATTCATACCAGCCGCTGGCAACGACCAGGCAGCGACGATGCATGAACGCCTCGCGAAAGGTCGGTTTTTCAGTCGCGGTTTCCATCCGTGCGTTGATCAGGAAGCTGCGTCTCTCGCCACCCGGCGGCAGGCCCCATGCCGGAAAGATCGCCTCCGGCTGAAGTCCGGTCTGGGTGATGACAAGAGCGGCCTGCGACGGGGCCACATTCCATCGCGGCTGCAGATTGTCCATTACCGTCACCCCGAAAAGCCGCATCAGCTCTTCCGGAGAGGCGGTACTTGTAAAGCGGCCACACATGGCGTTGCCCCGGTCACAGAAATCGCAGGCATCATGCGACAGTTGCGGGTCCAGGCCAAGCCATAAGCGTGGCCGGCGCGTCGCCTGAATTCGGTGGCACTGACCGGCAAGCTGCGCTAAACCCGCTTCGCACGTGAAAGGCGAGGAATGACGGCGATGTCCGTGAAAGGTCAGGAACGTTCGACGCGGCGGCTCGATGTGTCGATGAGCGCGATTGAAGCTGCGGCGGCGATGCTCGCCGCCGGCGGGCTTGTCGCCTTTCCAACCGAAACGGTCTATGGACTTGGCGGCGATGCCTGCAACGCCGAGGCTGTCGCGGCCATCTTCGCCGCCAAGGACCGGCCAGCCTTCAACCCGCTGATCAGCCATGTCGACAGTGCCGACCATGCCTTTGCCCTTGGCGTGGCGACGCCGCCGGCGCGCGCGCTGGCGGCCCGTTTCTGGCCCGGCCCGCTGACGCTGGTCCTCACCCGCAAGGCGGATTGCCCGATCGCGCGCCTGACAAGCGCCGGCCTCGACAGGATCGCGCTTCGTGTGCCGGCAAGTAAGGCGGCACGGCAGCTGCTGATGGCCTTTGGCGGTCCGGTGGCAGCGCCAAGCGCCAACCCGTCGGGCCGGATCAGCCCAACACGCGCCGACCATGTTCTGGCCGGGCTGGATGGCAGGATTGATATCATTCTTGATGGTGGGCGCTGTGACAGCGGTGTTGAATCAACCGTTGTCGACTGCAGCACCGGCCGCGCCGTGATCCTGCGACCGGGCGGCGTCACCCGCGAGGCGGTGGCAGACTGTCTTGCCGAGGCCGGCCTTGAACTGGCACCGGCGGCCTCTTCGTCCGATACCGATCAACCGGCAGGCCCGGGCATGCTGGCAAGCCATTATGCGCCGCGCGCCGGTCTCGAGATGAATGTCACCAAGGTGCGGCCTGGCATGGAGATGATCGGGTTTGGCGATATCGAGGGGGCCGGCGCGGCCGGTCTCAATCTCAGTCCGACCGGCGATCTTGTCGAGGCTGCTGCCAATCTGTTCGACATGCTGCACCGGGCCGACGCCACCGGCACTGAGGTGATCGGCGTCGCGCCGATCCCCGCTCATGGCATTGGCGAGGCGATCAATGACCGGCTGCGCCGCGCCGCGACACCGAACGACACGCCGGGCAGGTTGACGTAGCGAGGCGGTCTGCGGCGTCACGTCGGTTGCCGATGGCCGGGTAACGGCGCTATGATGACCTCCTTATCCGCAGGAGGTCGCCATCTTGGCAACAGAACTGATCGCATCGCTTCGTGACATTGTCGGTGATCCGGGACTGAAAACCGATGCCGACGCAACCGCTTCGTTCCTGACCGACTGGCACGGGCAGTATCATGGAGCGGCGCTTGCCGTGGTGATGCCGGAAACAACGGAACAGGTCTCGCAGGTCATGGCCTTTGCCGACGCGCATGACATCGTCGTCGTGCCGCAGGGAGGAAATACCGGGTTCATGGGCGGTGCCACACCCGACTCCTCGGGCCACAGCCTTGTTCTGTCCCTGCGCCGTATGAACCGCATCCGCGAGATCGACCCCACCAACATGTCGATGACCGTCGAGGCAGGCTGCGTTCTGCAGACACTTCACGAGGCGACCGAGGCCGAGGGGCTCTATTTTCCGCTGAACCTGGCCGCGAAGGGAAGCTGCACCATCGGCGGCAATCTTGGCACCAATGCGGGCGGCCTGAATGTCGTCCGCTATGGCACCACGCGCGAGTTGACGCTCGGCGTCGAGGTGGTGCTGATGGGGGGGCGCGTCCTCAACCTTCTCAGTGGTCTTCGCAAGGACAATACCGGCTATGACCTTCGGCATCTGTTTGTCGGCTCGGAAGGCACACTTGGTGTCATCACCGCCGCGACGATGAAGCTGTTTCCGCAACCTGTCGCGCGTGCCACTGCCTTTGCCGAAGTGCGTGATGTGGACGCCGCGGTGCAGTTGCTACATCGCCTGCAGGCGGCATCGGGCGGCGGGGTCGAGGCGTTTGAACTGATCCCGGCGGACATTCTGCATGTCGTCTTCCGGCACTTCCCCGAAATTCCGCAGCCCCTTGCCACCCGCGGGGCGATGAATGTGCTAATGGAAATCGGCAGCACCAACCCGGCCAGCGGCATGCCCGACGAGACAGGCGAAGCACCGCTGCAGACCATCATCCAGGACACACTGGCCGCCGCCTTCGAGGACGGGCTTGTGATTGATGCCACCATCGCCAACAGCGAGGCGCAGCGCCGCGCGCTTTGGGATGTCCGCGAGATGGCACCTGAATCGCACAAGCGATCAGTGGGCGTGGTGCGTTCGGACATCTCGTTGACGCAATCGGCGCTTGCTCCCTTCTATGCCGAGATGGTCGACGGGGTGAAGACCATCGACCCGAATCTGTGGATTTGCGGCTATGGCCATATCGGCGATGGCAATCTGCATTTCAATCTTGTGGCCGATGAACGGAGCAACAGCGATTTCGCCGAGAAGAAGACCGATCTCTATGATCTGATCTATGACAAGGTGGCGAAATATGGCGGATCGATCAGCGCCGAGCATGGGATCGGCCAGACAAAGCGCGCGCAGCTTGCCAAGGTCAAGGCGCCGGAAGTGCTCGACGTGATGCGGGCCATCAAGGCATCCATCGATCCCAAGAATTTGATGAATCCCGGCAAAGTGATCTGACAGCCACCGCCAACCTGTGCGCGACCGCGTGCGTCCCTTCCGGAGTCCCCGATGTCAAAGCCAAAATCATCAGCAGCGGTTCTAGCCTTCTGGTTCGAGGACAGCGAACCCGAGCAATGGTACAAGAAGGATCCGGCATTCGATGAAACCATCCGCGGGGGGTTCGAGGCGACGATCACCGCGGGGCTGGCTTCACGCCTTGATGGCTGGGCCGACAATGCAGAGGGGTGTCTGGCGCTGATCCTCCTCCTCGACCAGTTCACCCGCAATATCTACCGCGACAGCCCGCGCGCCTTTTCCGGCGACGAGATGGCGCTGGCGTTGAGTCTTCGATGTATTGAACGTGACTATCTGGCGCATGAGAACCAGGCCTATCGGCAATTCATGCTGATGCCGATGATGCATAGCGAGGATCTGGCGATCCAGGAGCGATCGCTGCCGCTTTTCGAGCGCCTGACCAACCCGCTGACACATGAATTCGCGGTGAAACACCGCGATATCATCGCGCGATTTGGCAGATTTCCGCACCGCAACGCCATTCTCGGACGACCATCCACCGACGAGGAGGTCGCATTCCTGACACAGCCGGGATCGTCCTTCTGACCAGCTGCAGGCCGGAGGCTACAGCGCGGCAAGCGCATCCTTTGCCTGCTGCGGCGTGACGTCACCGACATTCTGCTGTCTGATCCACCCGGCGCGCGCGCCAACCGGCGCCGACATTGACGGGTCGGTATCGCCGCCCATCACCATCAGCGTCGGCACACCGGTTTTGGCAGCCAGAAAAACTGGCCCCGTGTCATTGCCGACCACAGCATGCGCGCGCCCAAACAGCGCCGCGAGCGCGTCAAGGCCTGTCCGGTCCACCATATCGATGCAGCCTGGCGCATCGCGCAACACCGCGTCGGCCGCCGCGCGGTCGGCGGCGGTACCGACGATCACCACCTTGCGTCCATCATGAAGAAAGCTGTTCGCCAGCACAGCATAGGATGATGCTGGCCAGCGTTTGCCGGGCTTTGCCGGCGAGCATCCGGGAACCAGTACCAAAGCCCCTTCACCATCATTCCCATGATCATCTGATGCAAGCCAGTCAAGCGATGCAGTTATTCCCCCGGCACCGCCCGCCATGCCGATGGCCACCTTCATCCTCTCGGCATTGTTCACACCGGTGAAATCCGGATAGGGGTCACTGGCGCCGGATGCGGTGCCGAGCCAGCGCGTTTTCGGCGGCGTCAGGAATTGATGATAGCGCGCGGTGCGACGACTGCATTGCAAGTCGATGATCATATCCCAAGGCGCATGAAACAGGCGCCGCATGCGAAAAAGTTGCGCCAGATTTAAAGCGGACGCACGCCGATCCTCGACGACCTCGTCAAACCAGGGCGCACGACGCGACAGTCCGGCAAAGGCAGGCGATGTCAAAAGCGTAATATGCGCGTCCGGCAGGCCATGCCGCAGGCCGGCAAAGGCGTCAAACCCCTGTACCAGATCGCCAAGGGCCCCATGCTTGATCACCAGAATTCGCGGGTTTCCCACACCGGAACCTTTTCTGTTCTGCAGATTAAAATGCCCTGCGCGCGTGCAAAGCCTGTTGTCTTGCGACGGCTGTAGCATAGAATGACGCATGCCCGCCATCAATCATGCCAAACGGACCGTGCCGCGTCATGACATCTGACAAACCAGCGGAGACCACCTCGCTTGCCGCCATCGCGCCATCGCCCCGTATCGATGTCATGCTGCCGTCAAAGGAGCGATTTGGGCCGGCGAATGCCGGTGCCATTTCCGGTGTGGTTCTTGACCAGATACGCAACAGCGCCACGCCGGATTGTTTCCGCGTTGTCGGCACAGCTGTGGATCAGCCATTCGAGGGCATTGCCTTTCACGGCCTTCGCCCGCGGCATGCCTGGCTGCGTGGTGGCAATATAGGGTTTGCCGCCGCCTATCTAGATTCACTGCGTGGCGTTCCGTCACCCGATCTTGTCGAGGTTCACAGCCGGTGCCATGTCGCAGCCTATCTGAAAACAAAGCGGCCGGATCTGCGCGTGGCCCTGTATCTTCACAATGATCCCCGCGACATGAAAGGCAGTCGCAGCGTTTCCGAAAGACGCCGGCTTCTTGCATCGATGGCGGCCGTGATCTGTGTCAGCGACTATATCCGCGCCTGTTTCCTCGACGGCCTGGATCAGGCGGGCAGCCTTGCCAGCAAGGTGGCGACGGCCCGCAATGGCGCGACGCGCTGGCTGAAGACACCGGCTCCCAAAAAACCGATGATCCTGCTTGCCGGGCGCATGGTGCCGGAAAAAGGCATCCTTGAATGCGCGCTGGCCATGGCATTGGTGCTGAAGGATCACCCTGAATGGGAGGTTGTTATCGCCGGAGCACGCCGGTTTGAGGACAGCACGCCCGGAAGCTATGAAGGGCAAATCGCCAGCGCCCTTGCACCGCTTGGGAAACGGGCGCGGATGACCGGATTTCTGCCGATTGATCAGATCCACGACCTGCAAGAACAGGCGGCGATCATCGCCTGCCCGTCGATCTGGCATGACCCGATGCCAAAGGCGGTGCTCGAGGCATTGGCGGCGGGAAGTGCGCTACTGACAACGCGGCGCGGCGGCATTCCAGAAGTTGCCGAGGGTCGCGCGCATATCGTGGACACGCCGGATGTGGATGGCTTTGCAACGGCGTTGCACAGACTTGTTACAGACGTATCCTATCGCGAGGCACTGCAGCACGCCGCCTGGCAGGATTTTCCTTTCACCGCGGCCAGAATGGCCCGTGATGCCGACACAATCAGGGCGCGCGCAATCAACACCATGGCAGTGGCGTGAATTGGCAGGACCGGATGGACTTGCCGCCGAAAACACGCTAGCTGTAGACACAGGTTTATGGGAGTGAAGGCCCAATGATGTTCCATCGCGTACTGCGCATTCTGGCGCTGTTGATTCTGGGTCTGGGTTTCATCACCCCATCATTCGCCGCCGAAACAGACATCAGTTTCGAGGCCGACAGCGTCATCATCAACGAAGAAGACGGAAGCCTGTTCGCCACCGGCAATGTGATCATGAAACAGGCCGGCATGACGCTTTCGGCCGACGAGGTGCGATACAACAAGACCGAAGGCCGCGCCGTCGCCAAGGGTAATGTTGTATTCGTTGAAGCTGACGGGGCAACGCACAAATCCGACGTCATGACGCTGGACAGTGAATTCACGCATATCGTCGCCGAGACATTGCGGTCACGTTACCCGGACGGATCCTTCTTCACCGCCAAGGATGGCGACATCAAGACCAAAAGTGTCTCGATTTTCGACGGGTCACGGTTCAGCGCCTGCAATTGCGATTTCGAGAATGGCGAGACGCCGATCTGGGATCTGAGAGCGACATCGACACGGCATAATGTCGAAACAAAGACCATCATCCACCGCAATGTGCGCATGCACATCATGAATCTGCCGGTTGGCTATCTTCCCTACCTTGCGCATCCGGACTGGACGGTGCGGCGGCGGAGCGGGTTCCTGACACCGACATTTCTGATCAATTCCGATCTCGGATTCACCGCCTCGATACCCTATTTCCAGGTCATAGATGACACGCGTGATGTCGAATTCACCCCGTTCCTTTACCAGCGCCGGGGAAAGGCTCTCAGAACGCGATATCGTCAGAATTGGGACGACTCCGAACTTAATATGAGCCTCTACACAGCTTCGGTTGAGACATTCAAGAAGAACCGCGAGTCCGTCGCCGCCATCGATGCCGGCTATGGTGCGCGGATTGGTAATGGATGGGATGTGAAAGCCCGCTTCCGCCGCGCCAGCCAGGACACCTTCATGCGCCGTTATAAATTCAACGGCGACACCAAGTTGCAATCCGATGTGGTGGCGGAGCGGCTGAAACAGGATCGCTATTACCGGGTCGAAATGTCCGACATCCAGGGATTGAATGCCGCGGACACGCCGGACCGGGAGCCAACTATCCTGCCGCATGTTGTCTATGAAAAGGTTGCCCCCGGCATGCGAAGCGGGCAGAGGATCAGGACAGAGATCTCGGCAATCCAGGTCGATAATGATGAAGGCCATAACATGTCACGCTGGACCGGCAATCTCGAACTTCATGATGAAATTCGGACCGGGCGTGTTGTCACAGACCTGAAAGCCGGCGCGATCGGCACCTACTACAGCATCCAGAAAAAGCCTTCCGATGCCACAACAAAGACTGATGATCTAGGTCGCATCACACCGCAGGTATCTGCCGGCTGGCGGCTGCCGATTGCGGTCACCTCGAACAGCAGATCGGCCATAGTCGAGCCGCGTCTGCAATTTGTTCATGTTGGCGGCCCCGACATGACCGACGACATTCCCAACCGGGATTCCGCCGATTACCGGATCGATGAAGGTAACCTGTTCCTGCTGAACCGATATCAGGGATATGACTATCTGCGGCCCGGTTCGCGCGCCGACATGGGCGTTTCGGCTGTGGCGCAGGATGCCGTTCTTGGTGAGGTTTCAGGCTTTATCGGTGCCAGCTACCGCATTTCGGGCAAGGCGACAAAAGGTCTGGCAGTGAACGAACGTGACGCCGTGTCTGACATTGTGGCGAGCCTGTCTGTGAATCCGGATCTGCCTATTGCGGTATCCTGGGCCGGCCGCATGGCCTCGAGCGATCTGACGCTCAATGAATCACGCACAAATATCGCCGGCACATATGGCAAACTTGGTTATGCGGTCGAGCATCAGCAGCTTGCGAAGTCATATTTCACGAGCGCAGCCTCCAACCTGGAAGAGTTGAAACTGACCCTTTCCTATGACCTTCCCAAAGGATGGACGGCGAAGGGAACACAGGTATGGGATCTGTCGAATGGTCGGCGCAAGCGGGACTCTGCCACCGCCGCGTTGCAATGGACAGGTGGCATCCAGGATTGTCTGACCTTCAATCTTGATTACGACCGTGACGTCGAGTCTGATCGGGATATTTCTGCCAGCGACCAGTTCATGCTGACGATCAATTTCAAATATCTGGGATCGATCACACAAAAAGACATCTGGAAGACAAAATCACCCTGATCTCGACATTGATGCCGCCTGCGCGATGTCTGCGGAAGCCTCATTCGTCAGCTATCAGACGCTTGCCTAGAAAATGGACATCGTCCGCCGCATAGCCAAGCCCGTCATAGAAGGCAAGCACGTCGTCATTATCCTTGCGAACACAGAAACTGACTTTCGGACACCCCAGTTCGATGAGGAACGCCTCAGCCTGCTGCATCAGACGCGCAGCAATGCCGGTACGCTGACAAAGCGGCGCCACGGCAAGATAGTTGATGCTTCCCCGGTGGCCGTCATACCCGACCATCACGGTGGCGATAACATCATCTGCCCTTGTCGCCACCCAGAAGGCGCCATTTCTGTCGGTCAGCTTGCGCGCAATGTCCTTTTGCGGGTCGTTCCATGGCCTGACAAGCCCGCATTCATGCCAGAGAGTGACCACAGCGTCCGCGTCTTCAGGCCGGAAATCCCTGATAAAAATCTGGTCTTCCGTCATCCGGCGTCGCGCCCCGTGGAAACAGCGGTCATTTCATAGGTGATCCAGTCGGAACGCACCGACAACCGGTCATACAAGCCGCGGGCGCGATAATTGTTGTCCCTTGTGATCCAGCGCACAACGGCCCATCCCCGCCCCGCAGCGATCTCGTCGATTTCACGCAACAGCAACTCGCCGGCACCGCCTCCCCGCAGCCCCGGATCGACAAACAGATCATCAAGAAACCCGACCTCGGCGCCGCGCAACGGCGACGGCATCGCCCGGAAATGTGCGAGACCGACAAGATCCCCGGCATCGCTCTCGGCCACAAGGCCTTCACAGACATGTCCCGGGTCGAGAAGCCATCCGAACAGTGTCTGTAACTTTGTATCGTCGGTGTCGACACGGTAGAAGTTGGCATAGCCGCGATACAGACGTTCCCAGCCCGGCTGGTCGCTCTTCTCGACATGTCTGACGATGGTCATCGCTCGAAACTCCTGTTGCCACGGTGGGGCATCAACCGGTTGTACGCTGTCCCCGGTGTTCCCTTATTCCGGCAAAACGGTGACATGTGCGCCCGGCAAGTGTCAACGCAGCTCCACAAACACACGTGATTGGGAATGAAAGAGAACGATTTCTTTACGACTTCGCTGTCACTCTGAATGCTGAAACAGGTGCCTGAATGGACAGACGCATAGACAGGCGTCTGACTGACATAGACAGGCGTCTGACTGACCAAGTGTCTGACTAACAGGCTGACAGAATGAAACTTCGTCCCTTATTGGAAAATCCGTTCCGGAACTATGCCGTGTTTGCCGGGCGGGCGGGGCGCGCTGAATTCTGGCTCTTCATCCTGACCTTTGTCGTGATTACCCAGCTTGCCTGGGTGCTCGGCTTCGGAGTGATGAAGATTGCCGGCTTTGACAATGGTCATGACGGGTCCTCAGCGCAACATCTGATGGGCCAGTCTGACTATGATGATGCTGCAACGGGCGAGACAGCCGGTGAACAGTCCGGTGACGATTCATCTGTCGATGATGACGCAGACGATGCTGGCACCGGGGCCAAACCGGATCGCAGAGACCCGTCATCAGCGCTATCCGGCAAATACCATTCAGACAGGCATGATGACGATATGATGAATTTCATGATCCACCGGCATGGGCGGGACGGATATCACCTCCATGGCATCATCCGAGATGATCACATGTTTGAATATGACGATGAGGATCTTGACGGTTCGGATCATCACCGGCGCCATGAATATAGTGGGGGACAGCGTGACCGACATGTCTATGTCCGGTTTCACGAGAGCCGCGCCGAACGCGGCGGGGATACTGTCTGGCTGATTGCTGTGGCGGGGCTGCTGTTGCCGCTATTTTCCGTCGGCGCGAGACGGCTCCACGACAGCAGCCATTCCGGATGGTGGCAATTATTGGCGCTGATCCCTGTCGCTGGCTGGCTGGTGCTGTTGATTTTCTTCCTGCTCCCGGGTGACGAGGACGAGAACCGGTTCGGGCCACCCTCAGTAATATAACGCAGGCCATAATCTGGCGCAGGATGAGCAGCAGCGATGCAGGCCGGGCGTATCTGCCGACCCGATTCAAAACGATCTGTATCGGTTCGGGTCAGGTGAACCCGGGAATCGGGGTCACTGCCCCTCATTCAGCGCCGCTTCCGCTGCCATATGCTCGGCGATCGCCGCCTCTGTCTGGGCGTTATGCTCTTCGATATACTCAACCGCCTGCTCCAGATCAGCGGTGGAAATCCCTTCCCAGGCCGCCTCGGTTGCGGCTCTGGCGGCTTCATCGATATCAACCGATGCCAGCGCCTCGGAGACCTGTTCCTTCGTGGCTTCGATATGCTCCTCGGTGATCCCGCGCGCAAGGTCCGATGCATCAGGTGCGTTGGGCCCGATCTGTTCACCGGCTGCCTCGGCAATGATATCCATCATCTGTTCCCTGGATTTGCCACGCACATCCTTCACCGGCACGAACACCACATCTTCCCCGACAACGACGAAGATGTTCGACCCCCGAACGCCGGCCTTCTTGCCATCGCCAAACAACCCCCGGCTTTTCGATTGCACAACAATCGCGGCCCGCTGTTCCGGTGATGCGCCGGAATAGACCTTGCCGTCACTCGACAGCACCTCACCGGATTTCAACGTCAGGGCACTCGCGGCACCGGCGGCGAAGACCATGACAGGCGCGAGCAGGAAAAAAGCTGATCTC
>RFZL01000028.1 GCA_009920665.1 Alphaproteobacteria bacterium
GCCACAAAATCACGCCTGCGTCTGCCCCGCATTGAGCCGGTACCGCCGGACATGCCCGAACTCTCGGCCGAGACCATCGAGCGCATGATGCGGGGCGAGATGGATTTTCCAGCCTGATCCGGCATCACGCCAACACAAGCCCCGCCATCTGGACGGATAGCGGTGTGGTGTGATGGCAAAGCCGAAACCTCTTTGGCTATGGGGCGCATTGTGAATTTGCGGCCTTCAGATCATAATCTGACTTTGCCGGGTAGACGGCTGCAGCACCGGCAAAAGTCACCGACAGATCGCTGCAGGATCACATGGCATCATAGCCCTGTCGAAACGTTTCATCGGCAGGGTGAAAGGCCGCGCCACCGTCAGCATAGCAGGGGTGGCGATACCATGGATGGGCGCTGCGATCAGCCATGCCGGCGATGTCCTGAAGATAGGCAAGCCCGTCCCCGGCAAGCCCTTCAACAATTCGGTCCCAGTCCGGATAGGATGTAAATGCATCCTGCCAAATCGCCCGACCGGCAAGAAACCCTGATGCACCGGCCTTGAAGGCGTGCTCAAGAATATCACGAAATGCCTCTTTGCCGGCCCCGGCAGACAACATCACCCACGGCCGTCCGGCAAGCCGCCCCATTTCATCAAACAAAGCCTGCACATTGGCTGACCCATCGATGGCATCCGCATTCACCGGACTTTCCAGTTTGAAAACATCGACACCATAATCAGGTCTGGCAAATTCCTCGACGGAGGCCAGCACCTGGTCACTCGCCTTTGCCTGCATTTCGACATAACCGCGTGATGCGGCTGTCTCGTTGGCAAGCGGATATAGCAGCAGCTCGAGAAGAAACGGAATGTCATAGCGGGCACATTCATCACCAATCCGTTTCACATAGTCCTGTTGGAAGGCAATATTTGCCGGCGCGGCGTCCGGGCGGTACCAGGCAAGAACCTTGACCGCGTCGCCACCAAGCCTTTTGATCTTGCTGACTGACCACTCATCGATGCTGGCCGAAAACCGCCCCTCGCCGGTTTCGGTAAAGATCGAGTCTTCAAGTGTTACGACCAGGCCCTTGTCCCGTGCCAGCGCATCGAACGCCACCGGAATGCCATAATGGGGGTCCAGAAGAACAGCAGAGCCCGGTCCCTGAAGCTGGCGCACGATTTCCAGTTTGAGTCTGGCAACTTCAGCCCATGGCGCCTCGGGGCGATTCAGGTGCCTGGCAATCGGGTTCTTGATTGGTGGACGCTGATCGGCTGCCACCATTTTGAACAATCCGGTCTCATCTGCCATGCGGCGCATCCCCAAAAGCTTTCCGGGAGTTAATTGCATCTCAGTATTCCTCCATAAAGGCCGTGCAGCTTTGTCGGTCCGGCGACGCGCTGATACCGCCAAATTGTAGACATTTCATCGCGGCGGCGGCGTTTGCCGTCGTGATTGCCGAGGTTTCATCCATTCCCTCGCCAAGACAAAGGGCGAAAATGCCATGCCAGACATCACCGGCGCCGATGGTGTCGACGGCCTCGACGGCGAACGCCGGAACATTGATCAACTCGCTGTCATGAAGGTGCCAGACACCCTTTTCACCGTCTGTCACACATACCCAGCAACCAGTGGCTTCACGCGCGCGCAACAATCCGTCTTCGATGCTGCCATCGGGCGCAAATGAATCCAGCCCCTGTTTTGAAAAGGCCAGATGCGTGGCACCACGTGCATGATCTGCCGAAAAGGGCGCTTCGGCATCAATTATGATTGGAACATGTTGCTCACTGCCAAGTTCAATGGCCCAGCCCGTCAATTCAGGATGACGGTTATCTGCCAGAACGGCACAGGGTATCGAGGCCGGTCTGGTCGATGTGGCCATCCTTGAAAATCCCTGACCCGCATAATTGAATGTTTGGCGTTCTCCCTGATGATTGACGAAGGCGGCCGAAACGGATGATCGTGCCTGCGGGGTAAGCGGGCTCATCGACATATCCACCAACTCTTCGCTCAGCGCCTGGTGGATAAAGCGTCCCATCATATCGTCACCAAGATAGGTCGCAAGCATCGGCCGACCACCAAATCTGGCTATGGCAATGCTTGCATTCGCCCCGGGGCCACCAACAATGAAGCGCGAATCATGGGCGCGCATTTTTTCACCCCGCGCCGAGAACCGATCGATATCCATGATCAGGTCTACAGTGGCGCGGCCTGCCACGATTATTGTGGCGGCGCTATCCATTGGCAAAGGTCGGGGCGGCCAGCCCATGGATCCTGACATTGATACATGCCGGCCTGCCACTGGCGAGTGCGCGTGCGAATGCCGGCGCGAGCTCGGCAAGGCTGGTGACATATTCACCATGTCCACCAAGCGCCGATGCCACCTCGTCATATCGGGCGTCACTCAATCCACAGGCAAAAACACGGTCCGGACCAAAGTCCCGCTCCTGGATCCTGACCTCCGCATTCCACTGCAAATCATTGCCAATGACCACCACCACCGGCATGTTTTCGCGCACTGCCGTCTCAAATTCGGCCAGATGGAAGCCGACGGTTCCATCACCCATGAATGCCAGCACATGCGTGTCAGGCAGGGCCTGTTTTATCGCCATGGCATAGCTCAAACTGCCGCCAATTGCCCCCGACACGCCATTTATCATCACCAGATGACGTGTCAGCATAGACTGCACCCATTGGCCAATCTCACCGCCATCGGACACCGCGACGATATTTTCGTGTGAGGCCAGAATGTCACTGACAGCACTGACAAAGGACAAGGAGTTCAGTTCCTGCCTGTCCTCTGCATCATCAGCCGCTGCAACGTCACGGCGCGCGATTTCGTCCTGTAGCGATTCATGCCAGTTCGCGGTGACATTGCCGGCGGGCGCCAGTTGCTCCAGCATCGCGATGGCCTCTGCGGGAGAGAGGTCGACCATCTCCTGCAATCGATCACCAAGATTGCCGCGCGCCTGCGCCAGAATCCGCTCGTCACCAATATAGGCAAACCATTTGGCCTCGGCACTGAACGGCCCAACCGCCCCATAAGCAAGTGAGAAATCCACCGGCTTGCCGACAAGGATGATGACATCGGCACGGCGCGCCATGGATTTGAAGTTGCCAAGCCGCGGATCATTCAGGCCTCGCGGACTGTCCATCAGCACGACAGGCACCTGCAACCGCCGCTCGAGCGATCGCAACGTCGCGGCATGATGCGGCATGCCAAGAGATGGCCCCGCGATAATCAATGGTGTTTTCGCCGCCGCCAGCATGGCTGCGAGCCGGTCCGAAGGAGAGGTCGGTTCAGCCGTTATCGCAGGATCCCGCTGTTCGGCCGGGGGCATGTCATCCAGATCACTGGTCAGAACATCCGCCGCAAGTGCCAGATGCGCCGGACCCGGCATCCCCGTTCGTGCCGCCGCAATGGCGGCAAATGTATATTCTGCAAGGTCGCTAGTCCGGCATACCCGCTGCGAATATTTGGTCACCGCGCTGGTAATCCGCACCTGGTCCATTTCCTGGAAGCTGCCTTTATTGTCAAGGCTGGCCTCGGAATCCCCACTTAGCAGCAGCACCGGTGTTTGCGACTGACTGGCGGTAAATAACGGGGCAATGGCATTACACAAGCCGGCCCCCGCCGTCACCATGGCGACACCAAGGCCGCCGGTAATGCGGGCATGGGCCTCTGCCATATAGAGCGCGGCTGCTTCATGGCGTACATGAACAATCCGGATATTCTCATCAAGACAGGCATCGAAGAGCGGCATGATCTGATTGCCCGAGAGCGCGAAGATTGTTCTCACACCCGCGCCCTTCAATATTCTGATCAATGCAGCCGACGCCTTCATGATCCAGCCTTCCCATGCTGGCAAACCGCCCTTCCATCTGCACGAACAGGAAATTGCGGCGCGCTAGCCAATTGAATATCCCCCATCAACAACAAGTGTTTGCCCGGTTACGAACTCCGCCTGCTCACTGGCCAGAAACAACGCCGGACCGGCGATGTCGTCAGGCTGTCCCCAGCGCCCGAATGGTGTGCGGGAAATGACCGCATCATAATGCACGGTATCGGCGCGGCCCCGCTTGGTCTGTTCGGTTACGACAAAGCCGGGGGCAATGGCATTGACCCTGACACCATGTGGCGCATATTTCAGCGCCAATGATTTGGTTAGCTGATGGATTGCCGCCTTGCTTGCCCCATAGGCGGGCACTTTTGGACTGCCAAAAAAACTGTACATGGAGGCAATATTGATCACCACACCCCTGGCCGCGATCAAAGCAGCTTCGAAATGTCTTACAACATCAAAATTGCCAATCAGATTGACGTCGATAACCTGACGAAACACATCAAGATCATCTTCCAAGTCACGGCGCGATATCGCGGCGCAATTGACCAATACATCCAGACGCGAAAACTGGCTGGCCAGCGCGGAAATCGCGCCGGTGTCACATACATCAAGCTGATGATAAACCGCCACCCCCTCCGGCATCGACAACGGTTCAGCCTCAACACCGGTGATGACCACCCGGTCACCTTGCGCCGCGGCTGCCCTCGCAATGGCAGCGCCAATGCCATCAAGGCTTGCGCCAACCACAAGCCAAACGCGCTGGTCTGTCTCACTCATCACGCACTCTCGCCCCTCATGTGATAAACCCGCCGCCGCCAAGGTTAAGCATGGATCCGCTTGCATAGTTGAATTTTCCGGAAATCAGGTCGATCACCGGCATTGCGATATCCACCGGGTCCGCCACCGCGCCACAGGCGATTGTGGACTCGATGGCCGCCCTCGTTTTCGGGTCGGCAAGCATGGTGCTGGTCATGTCGGTGCGGGTCACCCCCGGACGCACCGAAAACACGGAAATGCCATGTGGCGCAAATTCCTTTGCGGCGCCGATGGTAAATACATCAACAGCCCCTTTACTGGCTGCATAGACGCTCTTCTGGGCCCGCCCGCCAATGGTGGCTGCCATTGAGGACATATTGACGATCACCCCGGCATCGCCTTTCGCCATGGCGCGTGCAGCAAAGTCCCGACAACACAGGATCAGGCCAACGACATTGACCGCGAATGTCGAATGTACAAAATCATGATCAACATCAGTGATGGAACGCGGTCCATTGTCGATGCCGGCAGCGGTCACCAGCGCCTGCGCCGGCCCCATCGACATTTCAATTTCCTCAAAAAAATGCGCAACACTCCTGGGAGCAGTTACATCCAGCGCGAATGCCTCTATCCGGCCATCCGACGCCGCGACCATATCATCCGCCGCTTTCCGGTTGCTGCCATAGCTTATGGCCACACGCCAGCCAGCATCCGCAGCCGACAAGGCAATTTGCCTGCCGATTCCCCGGTTGCCCCCGGTAACGATTAACAGCCTGTTTTCGCTCATAGCGCATCCTTCAATCTAGGTAACATGAACTGGCCCTCGCCGAATGTTTCTGACGCCGTTTCTGCTCCATTGAACACCGCATTCATCCTCGCCAGCACTGTCTGTTGCGCGCCGCCACGGTCAAGCTCGCCCGTAAAATAGCCATCCAGCTCAACGTCGATATCCTCACGCCAGTGCCGCAATGTCTGTGGATTGCCACAGATTTTTATGATCGGACATAGAGGGTTGCCGGAAGGATTGAAAACACCCATCGCAAACAGCCCGAGGTTGCATCCCGCCATCATCATGCCGGTAAGCGAAACCGGACTGAAAAAAGGCGTGTCCATGAAATGCAGGCCCGGCGCGCCCGGAGGCATTCCAAATTCCAGGGCAGAGACAAAATCGGTTGTACCTGTCTTGCTTACCGCCCCCATTGATTTCTCAATCAACGTGGTCAGCCCCCCGTCAATATTCTCCCGGGTGGGGTTGGTGCCGCGATAATCCTTGCCACTGTCCTGGTCCATCAATCTGGCGCGGTAGCTGATGAAATCCAGCACCATCTGTCTTGTCACCGGATCGGGGCACCGGTCCTCAAACACGGCTTCCGCGCCGATGAATTCCGCTGTTTCCGAGACCACAGCCGACCCGCCTGCCGCTATGGTGAGATCGCAGATATCACCGATTACCGGATTGCTGCAGATGCTGCTGGAGACATCACTGCCGCCACATTCAAGCGCCAGCGCAACAGCGTCCTGCCCAACCATGCTCCGGCGCTGCTCAAGCTTGTTTTGCCGGCTGGCGAGCATCTGCAATTTCTCGGTGCCTTCGGCCACGGCCTGGGCCCGCCCGCCGCATTGCATGAAAGCGAGATATTCAATCGGGATGGCTGCGTCAGTTTCCCCGGCGAGCCGCTCTGCCGACACCCGGTCATGTGTCAATACCAGCGCCGCGCCTACATTCGGATGGGTCAGCACGCTCCGGATAAAGCGCTCGACCATCACCTCATCACTTTTTTGCAACCCGCGAGACAACGCCCCGATGATGCACAGCGAGTCTGGATCGGTGGCCGCAATGGCGGCGGCCAGGCGATCGGTCAGCGCCACGGTGGACAGCACGATCCGATGATTTCGGATGCCCACCCGGCCATCAGATCGGCGATACCCATGCCATTCGAGACTGCTAGCAAAGTCAAAAAGGTCAGTGCTACTCACAGTTATGGACATGTACATGCTCACCCTGTTCGATGGGATGCGTTGCCACGCCGATCTTGATGCCGTATTTGACAACCGCCTCGCCGATGGCGATGGCCCGCAAACTCACCTTGTGCCCGAACGGCACCTTGTCTGCGATGGTCATGCCGTCGCTCAGGTGGGCGATCCCGGCATCCTCATCCAACAAGGTTGCCACATTGTCAGCCGGGCTCAAGACCAGAAACCGCCTGCCACGCTGCGTTCCTAGTTGCATACGATGCCCCCGTCCACATTGATCACCTGACCGGTGATATATGCGGAGTCAGGACCAAGAAGGAACTGGATCACGCTCGCCACCTCGTCCGCTGTGCCGAGGCGCTTCATCGGAACCTCGCCCACCACATTATCAATACCGCGATTGGCAATGATCTGCTGCGGCATGGTGGTGTCGATAAATCCGGGAGCCACAACATTCACCAGAACGTGTGGCGCTTCCTTTCTAGCGAGGGATCGCGCCATCCCGACCAAGGCTCCCTTGGCTGCGCTATACGCCGTATGCCCCGGCGCTCCTCGCCTGAAAGCCAAGGAACTGACCAGCACGACACGCGCACCGGATTCATTCAACAAGGCCTGACGAGCGGTCGCATACAGCGCATAGACATTGCGAATATTTGCCGCCATGACCGGATCATAGACCGCCTCGACATCACCTGAAGCCATGTCATCGGGCACGAAGATACCGGCCAGATGAACCAGCCCATACAGATGGTCTTCCTTGCCCAGAATTGCGCGGCATGCCGCCTCATCCTCCAGCCCGGAGCAGTGATAGACAAGACGGCTGGCGTCCGATATCGCGGCTTCCAGAATCCCCGCGCCCCGGGGATTGACATCGATGGCGATAACCCGCGCGCCCAGATCAATCAGGCGATTGACCAGAGGGACCCCAATCCCGCCCGAGGCGCCTGTAACAATTATTGTTTTTCCATCGAACATAGAGAACCACCAACAAGCAGATTGCGACGTAGGGGAATCCAGAAAATAAAAGGCGGGCCCATGGTTCCACAGGCCCGCCAACAATCCATGATTATGATTGTCCTGGGAGGGTTAGCGGCCTATGACGCGGTTGTTCCTGTCGGCAAGGTCGGCTTCCGCTTCAGCAACGGCCTTTTCGAATTTCTTCAGCCATTTGTCGCCATATTTATCGGCGAACCAGACCTTCATCTTGTCACGCGCCGCTACAAAGGTTGCCTTTTCTTCGGCTGACGGCACATAGATCTCACCGCCAAAACCAACAAACTCTTTCAAGGCGCGCGCGTCATATTCCTTGTTCCAGTCAGACTGGATCATCGACGCCTGCTGAACACCATCGATCACCAGATCCTGGAGGTCGGCAGGCAAGCTCTGCAGCCACGCATCCGACATCCACCAGAAAGCAAAGAGATATGCATGCTCGTCAAGCGTGACATATTTCACGGCTTCATACATCTTCGTCGGGACGATATCGGTTGCTGCGTTCTTCGTGCCTTCGACAACGCCTGTTTGAAGCGAGGTGTACAGTTCACCCCAGGCAACCGGTGTCGGATTGCCGCCAAGAGACTTGATGAATTCGATCTGCAATGGCGAGTTGATGGTTCTCATCTTCACGCCCTTCATGTCGGCAGCCGACTTGATCAGCTTGTTGGTGGTGAAGAAATTCCGCCACCGACCGGTGTTGCCAACAGCCACAAGACGCACATTTCCAGTCGCCGCCAAGATCTCGTCGCGAACCTCATCAAAGAATGAGCTTTGCGCGATACGCTCGGCGATCGAGTCACCATTCATCATGTAGGGGATGTCTGTGACCTGCAACTCGGGCCAGAAGCTGGCAATACCGCCAACTGTTGTATGGGTCAGCTCCAGCGTGTTCAGCTGCACCTGCTCGATCTGATCGCGGAAATTGCCAAGCTGGGCACCGGGATAGATCTCCACCGTGATACGTCCGTTCGAACGGCTCTCAAGGAATGATTTGAGGAATTCACCAGGCACCTGATCGTCTGATGTCACCGGACCAACATGACCATATTTCAGCGTGAACTCGGCTGCGAACGAGGCCGCCGGCAGACACACAGCCAAAAGGCCGGCCATAATGGTTTTGCTAATGATAGACTTCATGATTTTCCTCCGACTTTTTAGGTTATCAAAATAATGACATCGGTATCATTGGATGTAAACGGATTTTAGAACCTACCGGGTCACTATCCAAATCCGAGCAGCCTCGGCACCGTCATCGAGATCGCAGGCACGTAGGTGACAAGCACGATAATCGCAATATGGACGATGTAAAAAGGCAACATTTCCGACACCACCGATTCGATCCTCTCGCGGCTCACCGCCGAGGCAACGAACAGGATCAGCCCCATTGGTGGCGTCGCCAGGCCAATCGTCAGATTAACGCACATGATGATGGCAAAGTGTAACGGGTCCACACCAACAGCCATCGCGGTCGGGGTCAGAATCGGCCCGAGGATCAGGATCGCCGGGCCGGCATCGAGAAACATGCCGACAACCACAAGCAGCAGGTTGATCAGCAGCAGCACGACATATTTGTTGTCGGTATATTCAAACAGAAAGGCCGTCAGAAGTTTCGGCACACCGGACAGGGTGGCGATCCAGGCAAAGACGCTGGCCATTCCAACAGCCAGCAATATCACACTGGATGAGACCGCTGTACGGAACAGCATGTTCTTCACCCGTGTCAGTGGCAGGCTCTTCATAAAGACGCACAATATTATGGCATAGACCACAGCGGCACCGGCCGCCTCGGTCGGGGTGAACACCCCGGACAGGATGCCACCCATAATGATAATTGGAGTGAGAAGCGGCCAGAAGGCATCAAGCCCGGCGCGCGCTGCCACGCGCATGCCCGGAAAACGGTCGGCAACCGGATATTTGCGGCGACGCGCGATGATCGAAACCACTGCCATGAGTCCGACACCGGTAAGCAGGCCCGGAACAACGCCCGCAAGGAACAGCGCGGCAACGGATATCTCCATGATGTAGGCATAGACCACCATGATGATGCTTGGTGGGATGATCGGGCCGATCACCGATGACGCCGCCGTTACCGCGGCGGAAAATTTCCGGGAGTAACCCTGTTTTTCCATTGCCGGTATCAGCATTGAGCCAAGTGCCGATGTGTCGGCAACGGCCGATCCGCTCAGGCCTGCAAAGAAAATCGACGAGATGATGTTCACATGTGCAAGTCCGCCCCGCAGATGCCCGACAAGTACCCGTGCGAAATATACAAGCCGTTCGGTGATACCGCCAACATTCATGATTTCCCCGGCAAGGATGAACATCGGTATGGCAAGCAGGGGAAACTGGTTGATCCCGATATAGAGTTTCTGGGCGATGATCGCCAGAAAGACCTCTTTGTCAGCCAGGACCAGGCCAAGCATGGGCGCCGCACCAAGGGCGAACACAATCGGCATGCCAACACTGATCAAGCCCAGCAAGATCCAGATAAATGTCACGGGTATCATCTCACGCCCCCACAAAAATCCCCAAAATGACCCCTGGAATGACCAACCATCAAAACTCGTCCAGAACCGGGCGATGCTTGGCAACGAACGCATCCTGCTGTGCTGGCTTGCCGGCGATCAGAAAGGATATGTCTTCCAAAAATTGCTGCAATGACACGAGAGCCATGCTGGCCATACCAAGGGGAATCGAAACAAAAAACCAGTACATCGAAACGTCGCCCACCGAAATGGCCACCTGTGTTCTGCCATTCCAGGCGAAGTCATGGCTCTTCATGGCCAGGAAACTGCAAAAGACGCATACGGCCAGATGCATCAGCGCAAGAATGACCCGCGTCACCCGCGATGGAAATCTGGAAATGACAATTTCGATATTGGGGTGGACGCCAAGGCGAAGAGCAATCGGCGCACCCAGAAACACCAGCCAAAGCATCGCATATTTGGCCAGTTCCTCCGACCAGGACAGGCTGTCATTGAGGACATAGCGGAAGAACACGCCAGCCGAAACAATCGCCGCAACCGCCAGCACAAGGAACATCGCGCCCCATCGGAATGCGCCCAGCTGCACCACATTAATGGCTGACAGACATCTGATTGCCAAATTCATGACCGCACCTACCCCCCTGGTCTGGCATTATCCCGGCATTATCGTGACATGCACACCACGCTCTTTCATCGCTGACAAATCCGGGATGATGCCAATGCCATCATCCTCGGGCAATTCTATGCGGCCACCTTTCGAGGGCCGCAAATCCCAATCCGCCAGACTTTCCCTGATCGGGTTATCATTTACATCGACCTCTAGCAAACCAGTGTCGCCAATAACAGTCAACAGATGTGCCGATGCGGCAAGGCCAACCATCCCGCCAAGCCAGTGCGGACAATAGACAGATTTTGACGGCGGCTGCACGGCATCGCGGCCACCAAAAATGCGAAGCAGCCCTGTAAACCCGCCTATTTTCCCGATATCCGGTTGCACAAAGGCGAATAATGCCTGTGCCTGATAGGCGTCGACGGCATCCAATGTCGGCAGGTTTTCACCACCCGCGAGCGGCACGCTGATCATCTTGTTCAATTCTTGCCACTGCGTTGGTGCCGCACTGGCCCGCAGCGGCTCCTCAATCCACTTCAGATCAAACCGGCTCAGCGCGTTGACATTGTCGGCGGCCTGCCGCGGCGACATCCATGCCTGATTGGCATCAATCATCAGCTGATGATCTTCATCGATCAATTCACGGGCGACGGCAAGACCAGCCCGGTCAACCTCTTCACCAAACCCCACCTTGACCTTGAACGCTGTAAATCCGCATTCCCGTGCGAGCTGCACGCGTTCTCTCGCCTCTTTGGGATGAATGCCACTGGCATAGGCCCTTACCGCATCACCCGGCGCACCAAACAGGGCGCAAAGCCTCATCCCCTGCCGACGCGCGACCATATCCCACAAGGCCTGATCCACACCGGCAATCACCTGCAACAAGGTGCCGGGGTCGGCAGTCTGCAAGCCAAGCACCGCAAAGGCGGCGGTCAGCCCATCAAAAACCTCCGCTGGAGAAGTGAAACGACGCCCCTTGAGCCAATACGCGAATTCATTGACCAGCAGGCTGGCTTTATATTCAGCGCCACGCGACGGAAAATTGCACCATATCTCGCCATGCCCGACGCACCCCTCGGCGTCGGTAATCCGGACAAGCAATGCGGGGCGATCATACATCGTGCCAAATGACGTCTGCACCGGCACATCGATCCCGGCGCGGAGAAGAATTGCCTCAACATGCCTGATCTCATGTGTCTGACCAGCAAGCCGCCGCGCCACATCGTCGAGCATTCCAACTTGACCAGCATTCCTCATATTTATCTTCGCTTTGATATCTTGGCGGGTCATTCGAGAAACATAATGACATCGGTATCATTCCAACGTATTTTTGAAAAGTCAACGTTATCCGTTGGTGGGACCGAAGTTGGACGACATGAAGAAAAAATACGATTTTATAATTATCGGTGCGGGTTCTGCGGGGTGCCTTCTCGCCAACAGATTATCCGCTGACCCCGCCCATAACGTTCTTCTGGTTGAGGCTGGAGGCTCCGATCGCCGCTTTTGGTCACGGCTGCCGATTGGCTATTATAAAACCATATACAATCAGGCATTTTCGCGCGTTTTCCAGACGGAACCATGCGAAGGCAGCGGCGGCCGTGCGATAAAATGGCCGCGCGGGCGGATCATTGGCGGTTCGAGCAGCATAAATGGCCTGATCTTTATCCGCGGTCAAAAGGAAGATTTTGACGATTGGCAGTCACTTGGCGCCCGCGGATGGGATTACCGGACGGTTTTACCCTTTTTCAGAAAACTGGAGGGCTATAAGGGCGGCGAAAGCCAATTCCGTGGCAGCCTCGGGGAACTGAAGGTAGATGACCTTCGTTTACGCCATCCCGCCTGCGAGGCGTGGCTGAAGGCGGCGAGTGAATGGGGCCTGCCTCCGATTGACGATTTCAATGGCAATGACTCCTTTGGTGCGAGCAGATACCAGCTCACCCTCGACGGGAGATGGCGATCAAGCTCTGCGCGCGCATTCCTGCACCCCATCACTCACCGGCAAAATCTGACCGTCATTTCCAGCACCCTTGTCGAAAAAATACTTTTCTCGGACAAGCAGGCATCCGGCATAATCGCCCGCCGCAACGGCGTCCGGGAAACCTATGAAGCGGACAAGATCATACTGAGTGCCGGCGCCCTTCAATCACCGCAGATATTGCAATTATCCGGCATCGGCCCGACGGCGCTGCTGCGGAAGCACGGCATTCCAGTTGTTCATAAGGCCAGCCAGGTGGGACAAAATCTTCAGGACCACTACCAGATGCGAACAATTGTGCAGATGCGTAATGGCCTGTCCCTGAACAAGGACAGCCGCAACCCGCTGAAAATGGCCCTTCATGGCCTCAAATGGCTGAAGGACGGGTCCGGAGTTTTTTCGGTTGGCGCTGGCCAGGCGGGTGCTGGCGCGTGCACGAAATATGCTGAAGATGGTCGGCCCGACATACAGCTTCTTGTTATGCCATTGTCTGTTGATAAACCGGGTGAGCCCCTGCACGATTATCCCGGCTTCACCGCAACCGTCTGGCAATGTCATCCGAAATCCCGTGGATTCGTTGAAATACGATCTGCCGATCCCACCGAGGACCCAAGGATACAGCCAAACTACATCTCTGAAGAACATGACCAGAAAGTCATGATTGAAGGCGTTAAAATGATGCGTGAAATCTATCACATGGCTTCCTTCAGGGATTTGTGGGACACCGAAATTGTTCCCGGGCCCGATGTCGACAATGATGAGAAGATCCTCGATTGCATCCGCAATAATGGGGGCACCGTTTTCCATCCGGTGGGAACCTGCCGGATGGGTGATGATGCGGACGCGGTTGTCGATTCTGAATTGAGGGTGAATGGCGTTGAGGGGCTGTATGTTGCTGATGCCTCGGTAATGCCGAAGATCACATCCGCCAACACCAATGCACCATCGCTGATGATTGGTGAAAAGGCGGCCCATCATATTCTGCAACATCATTCCGGGTAGCGCTTTTGCAGTGATCGCGGGGCCACCCGCCCGCGCCCCTGCAACAAGTCTTCACATCATCACCAGCCATGTTATCCTTGTTGCGGCCATTCACCCGTCCAAGCAAGAGGCACCTGCGATGCCGGCTGGCGGTCAGGCGTCAGACCCGGTGTGGGTTGAACCCGGTGTGGGCCATGGGCCTGAAGGCGAATGAAGAGCGAGGCCATCGTGACATCACAATCGGACCACAAGCTGGTTACCATACGCGACGTTGCCAGGCTTGCCGGCGTCTCGCCGATTACCGCCTCGCGCGCGCTGAACAAATCGCATCTGGTAAAGCCGGAAACACGACAGAAGGTCGAGGCTGCGGCAGCCGAATTGAAATTCATCGGCAACAGTGCGGCAGGCAGCCTGTCAAACAAGCGCAGCAACATGGTGGGCATTATCGTGCCGACCCTGTCCAATTCGATCTTTGCAGACACGATCCAGTCAATCACCAGTCGTCTGATGCCCGAGGGCTTTCAGGCGTTGATTGGCAGCAATGAATATTGCTTGCAACGCGAAGAGGATATCATTCGGACATTTATCTCGCATCGTGCTGATGCGCTGATACTCACCGGCCATACCCATACCAAGGTGGCCGAGGAATTGATCGGGCAATATCGCATACCTACGGTTGAAATCTGGAACATTTCGGAACAGAGCAACCATATCTGTGTGGGCATGTCGAATTTTCAGGCCGCATTTGAAATGACTTCATTCCTGATTAGCTGCGGTTACAAGAAAATTGGCTATATCGGCGGCATTCTGAAGAATAACGACAGATCACAAGACCGCATGCGCGGTTACAGGGAGGCTCTTGAAAAGCATGGTGTGCCTTTTGATCCTGCATTAACACGCGAGTCCGTTTATGAATTCGCCAGTGGCGCCACCGCGATGCAAAGTCTTCTGACCAAGAGCCAAGGCATTGATTGTGTCTTTGCATCGTCGGACATCATCGCCTTCGGGGCGCTGATGGAATGCCACCGCAACGATATCAAGATACCGCAAGACATCGCCCTTGCCGGCTTCGACAACACCACCATCGGCGCCCTCTACAAGCCGGCCCTGACAACAATATCAGTCCCGCGACAGCGCATCGGCCTGAAAGCCGCTGAGATCACATTGCAGTTGATCAAGGGCGAAAACGACATTCAGAAGGTCAATGATCTGGGGTTTGATCTGAAGGTTCGCGGCACTACCTGACCGGCGGCCAATCGTTGATCTGGTGATTGCCGGCGGGGTGAACGGCTTGTCACCATAGGCAATCCTCGCCCGCTACCACGTCCCATGTCTGCCGCTCATTCAACATATCTGACGACCCTGTCTCGGCATGAGGTCACCTGGAAAATGGACTTGCATTGATTAATGATACCGATATCATTCAGGTGTCCTGTGGTGAGGCAAACACGAACAAAGCAGGCTCCCGCGTCACATTTCGGCGCATGTGGCTCAGATGCAAAAGGGCAATCTCGAATGCAGACCGGTAACCGAAGAAGCCTGAAAGAGCTCAGAGACACAGCCACAACGATCCGCAAGGATGTGATCCGCATGGTTGCCCGCCATGGCCAGGGCTATGTCCAGCAAGGCCTCGGGGCGGCCGATCTTTTCACCTATCTATACTTCCAGGAACTGCGATTTGACACGGCGAACCTCAACTGGGCCGACCGTGACAGATTCATTCTGTCAACGGCGCATAACACAGCTGTCTATTACGCCACCCTTGCCAGAGCAGGATTGCTGGATCCAGCAACACTTACCGAATATTGCCTTGACGGCTCACCATTGGAGATCAATGCCTCCGAACGGCTGGGGCCGCTGGTCGAATGCACCTGCGGCTCGCTCGGTCAGGGCCTGTCGGTTGCCGCCGGGCTGGCCATGGGAAGCCAGCGCCAACAGCGGGATGCAAATATCTATCTGATGCTCGGTGACGGTGAACTCGAGGAAGGACAGGTGTGGGAAGCTGCGATGTTCGCGGCCACGCACAAGCTGTCAAACCTCACCATGATCATCGATCTCAACTATATGCAGGTTGAAGGAGACGCGCGTGAGGTTGCCGCCATCGATCCGGTTGATGCAAAACTGGAGAATTTCGGCTGGCAGACCATAATGATCGACGGACATGATTTCGATGCGATGTTTGCCAGCTTTGCGGCGGCAAGGGCCGATACCGATCGACCATCCTGCATCATTGCCAACACAATCCCCGGCAAGGGCGTGTCCTTCCTTGAAGGACAGAAGAGCCACAACATGGTTCTGCCGGAAAACACTGCCGATGATGCTCTGCAATGGCTGGAGGCGGATCATGGCTGAAACCGATGACAGGCCACTCAAATCTGACACCCTTCATCTTGATGATTTCTCGGTCAAGCAACAGCCCAATCATCAGACAGTGCCGAAATATTATGGCGAGGCGCTTCTTGCCGCCGCCCGTGTTGACACATCGATTCTGGCACTCACCGCTGATTTGACGGCACCAACGGAAACCGACCTTGTGCGTGACCATTTGCCTGACCAGTTTGTCATGGCCGGCATTGCCGAGGCGAATATGGTTGGCGTGGGTGCCGGCCTTGCCCGAGCCGGCTTCATCCCCTTTGTCCACTCCTTTTCGGTGTTCCTGTCGCGGCGCAGTTTTGACCAGATCGCGATGCAGATTGCCTATCCAAAGACCAATGTAAAGCTGGTTGGTTTCATGCCTGGAATCGACTCATTGCTTGGCGTTTCACACCAGGCGATCGACGATATCGCCCTAATGCGCGCGTTGCCAAACATGACAATATTGGAGCCGGCCAGCCCGGCAGATTACGAGGATGCCGTGGCAGCGGCGTTGGCGCATGAGGGGCCGGTATATCTGCGCCTGTATCGGGCAACAGCGCCAGCGACGCCTCTGAATGACGTGCCCCCGCTACAAGCTGGCAGGATCAGGTGCCTGCATCACGGCAATGACGCGGCAATCTTTGCCACCGGCCTGATGGTGGAACAGGCGTTGCTCGCCGCCGAAGATCTGAAGACACAATCTATCAATGCATCGGTTATCGATTGTGCCAGCATCAAACCGCTTGATGTCGAGGGCATTCTCGACGTCATCAGCCAAAGCAAAATCATTGTCACCGCAGAAAACCACACAGTCATCGGCGGTCTTGGGTCAGCAATCGCAGAAATCATGGCTGGCAACAATATCGCACGGCCATTTTTTCGTATCGGCGTTCAGGATTGTTTCGCCGAGGGCGGCAGCCGATCATTCTTGTTTGGCAAATATGGCCTGTCGGCAAAGGATATCGCTGCCGCCATCAAACAGGGGCTGGCATCGTGAGGGACCGCCATGAACAGGTCGGCTTCGTCGGGCTTGGCACCATGGGCACGGCGATGGCCACACATCTTCTGGACGGGGGATGGAACCTGGTTCTGTTCGACATTGACGAGACAAAACTCGCCCCGTTCCAAGGTTACGCCAATTGCGTGATAGCCGGCTCGCCAGCCGAAACGATGCGCCTGTGCAACCGGCTGGTTACCATGTTGCCAACCAGCGATCATGTCGAACAGGTTCTGTTTGGCGCAGCGGGCGCCATTGCCGAGATCAGGACCGGCGATCTGGTGATCGAGATGTCAACAGGCCAGCTCGACATGCTGGAGCAACAGGCCCACCGGCTTGAAACGGCGGGTGCGGCCCTGGTCGATGCGCCTGTATGCCTCTCCCCGGCCGAGGCGGCATCTGGTGATTTGATCGCCCTTGCTGGTGGAAGAACAGAAGATATCGCCGGTGCTGCCGACCTCCTTGAAGCCCTGTCACAACGCATCATTCATGCCGGACCGACCGGCTATGGGCTGCGATTGAAGTTGGTCAACAATTACATGAGCATGATAAATCACGTTCTGACTGGCGAGGTGCTGGCACTGGCAAGCGCCGCAGGACTGGATCGCCAGCTAACCATAGATCTGCTGCAGAACACGGCGGCAGGGCGCGGCCAGTTGCTGACCAACTATCCAAAAAAGGTCCTGCGCGGCGACACCTCCGCCGATTTTCCGATCACTATGGGAATCAAGGATCTGTCCATGGCTATCAACATGTTCGAGACAATGCGCGCTGACGCCAGCTTCGGCACATTGGCAAGGCAGTTGTTCGATGATGCCGCCAGCGCGGGGCATGGCGCCCGGGATTGCACGGCAATGCTTGAGTATTTTGACAATAAACTGGCCGGACAACCGCGGCAGAATGGGATTCATGTCCGTTAAAAACCCGCCAAGGGTCTTAAATCAGTCAGGCATGTATCCAGATGACCCTTACGGCCCGACACTCATAGGAACGGTTAAATGAAACAGGGAACCGGCAGCAATTTCATGAAGCGTGTTTTTTTTACCGGCGGCAGTGGCAAGGCTGGCCGCCATGTCGTGCGCTATCTCGCCGACAGGGGGCACAAGGTTCTCAACGCCGACATTGTCAACATGCCGCAGGATGGCGTCGATTTCCTGCGGGTCGATGTCACCGAACCCGGACAGGTGTTTTCTGCGATGTCGAGCCATATGAACCGGGATGAGCTGCGCCAGCAACAATGGCCCCTTGGCTATGATGCAGTGGTTCATTTCGCCGCCATTCCCCGCATATTGCAGGCGTCCGATATCGAGACCTATCAGACGAATGTGATGGGCACATATAATGTGCTGGAGGCGGCGGCGAAGCTGAACATCGGAAAGGTGATCTTCGCCTCGTCAGAAACGGTCTATGGGCTGTGCTTTTCACATGACAGGCCAAAGCCGCTGAGCCTTCCCGTTGAGGAGGATGACCAGACACGTCCGATGGACAGCTACGCCATGGCAAAAGTGGTAAATGAAGAGACAGCCAAGGCATTCCAGCGCCGCACCAATCACGATATTTACGGCTTGCGGATCGGCAATGTCATTGAACCCGATGAATATGGGCTGTTTGAAGGCTTTTGCGCAACGCCCGAGGTCCGTCTTCCAAATGCGTTCAATTACATCGATGCGCGCGATCTCGGCCAGGCGGTCGATCTGTGCCTGCAGCATGACGGTCTTGGTTACGAAGTTTTCAACGTATCGAATGACCGGAATTCAGTTGATCTGGACAATGCGGAAATCATTTCAAAATTCTATCAGGACGTACCTCTCAAGCGCGGCATTGATCCGACGGAGTGCCTGTTCTCAAACCGGAAGATGAAAAGCATGCTCGGTTTCAAGCCGGCATATGACTGGCGCAACGACGCAAAACGTTAAGCAAGACAGGCAAGGCGGGTAACGCCGCCGGGGGTAAAATATGCTGTCCTACACGCTCGGGGTTTTGGTCCTTATGGCAATTCCCGGGCCGGCTCTTCTTACCATCTTCGGGATAGGCGCCTCCTTTGGCTACCATGCGGGGATAAGATATGTCACTGGCGTCTATGTCGGCGCGAATGTGACAACACTGTTTATATTCAGCGGGTTAAGCACGCTTCTGCTGGAATTTCCCGGGCTGCGTTCCGCGCTTTTCCTGCTGTCATTGACCTATTTCGTCTATCTCGCGGTGCGCATTGGACTGGCTGGGTCGAGGCTGGGCATTGTAAAGCAGGCACCGCCCGGATTCCGCGCCGGTGTCATGCTGCAGCTTGTCAATCCAAAGACTTACATGACGATATCGGCACTCTATTTTGGCTTCCCAATCCTGGCCGATGCGCCGGTGAATGAAGCCATAATCAAGATCATCATCGCCAATATCATCTGGATACCGGGACATTTTCTCTGGCTTTATGCCGGCGTAAAGGTCAACCGCCTCGACTTGTCGCCCCGCTCCACCCGTATTCTCAACATCACACTGGCGACAAGCATGCTGATCATCGTGTTCACGTCGGCAATTTTCTCGATATCGGGGGGATCGGTGAGCTTGCGGTGACCGGGCAGCAAAACACCGCCATCCGGGAGGATAGCGGTGTTCTGATAGAATGGGTTGCTGGTTGCGGGGGCAGGATGTGCTCAGGACCCCACGCTGTAAATCAGGATTTGATCTGAACCTCATGCAACCTTCTTGCCTTCAGATCCTCAGGCCGGTTTTCAGGTCAAAATAATGCAATCGATCCGCGCGAATGTGGAATTTGACCGTCTCGCCGGGCTGAAAGCGCCTTTCGCCCTCATACTTGCCGACAATTTCGCCAAAGCCGGCATCGCAGGTGAGGACGGTTTCATGCCCCATCGGTTCCACCACCGTGATCGAGCCAGCTATCGAAACATGCCCCCTTGCGGGTTTTGCCGTATCCGCCAGTTCCATATGTTCGGGCCGGAATCCGAGCTGCACCATGGTCCCTTCCGCAACACCGCAACCGGCAAGATCAAGGCTGGTGCCGCTGTCGGTCCTGAGGCTCATTGTCTTGCCGCTGGCCTCGATACGCCCGGTCGCGAAATTCATCGCCGGCGAACCGATAAAACTCGCGACGAACTGGCTTGCCGGGTGTTTGTAGACCTCGTCGGGCGTGCCTACCTGCTCGATATGGCCTTCATTCATGATGACGATCCGGTCCGCCAGCGTCATCGCCTCCACCTGGTCATGGGTCACATAGACGGTGGTTGTCTGCACCCGCTGATGCAAAATTTTCATTTCGGCACGCATCTTGTGGCGTAGCTTGGCATCAAGATTCGACAGCGGCTCGTCAAACAGGAACACCTTGGGTTTGCGGACGATCGCCCGCCCCATGGCAACGCGCTGTTTCTGACCTCCCGACAATTCGCCGGGACGTCTTTTCAGCAAGTCGCCAAGCCCCAGTATCTCGGCGGCTTCATTCGTTCGTTTGGCGATTTCGTCCTTTGGCAGACGCTTGGCGCGAAGACCAAAGGAGATGTTGTCAAACACGTTCAAATGCGGATAGAGCGCATAGTTCTGAAAGACCATCGCGATATCGCGGTCCTTCGGATGGACATTGTTGACAGCCCGGCCATCGATCGAGATCGATCCCGAGGTTACATCCTCCAGACCGGCAAGCATGCGCAGCGTTGTCGACTTGCCACACCCCGACGGGCCGACAAACACGACAAACTCGCTGCTGCCGATTGACAGGTTGAAATCCTCAACCGCGACCACGGATCCGAACAGCTTGTGCACCCCCTCAAGCCTGACCTCTGCCATCTTTCAACCCTCCCCCGCGATCAATTCCGCCACCCGTCGGGCGCGCTGTTCATCAGCCTGTGAAATCCGCCTGCGTATCTCGCCGACTTCTGTTTTCAGAACTGCCAGCCGTTCGGCATAACCGGCCAGAGACTGTTGCAACGCCGCCGGCCCCGGTCCGCCCGGCAGCTCGCGGACCGCGACAAAATTCCGCGGGCTTGTCGCCAGCGTCAGCAGGTCTGCGTCCATCCCGGGCTTTCGCCCGGTGACCTCCTCAAAGGTGCGGGCGAACAGGTCCCACGGCAATTCATCGAATGCCATGTCGCTGGACAGGGCCTCGCGGGCCAGCTTGCTGGCAACATGATGCGCTTCCCTGAAGCCTATCTTTTCAACCCTGACGATGGTGTCTGCCAGCTCCGTAATGGTGGCCATTGATTTCTGGATCCGCCGGTTGATCGAGGGCTGGTTGGTCTTCATCGCCTCCACAAAACCACCCAACAGAGGAAGGGCTTGGTCAAGTCGGTCAAATACATTGAACCCGGTCGCCTGCGTTTCGCGCTCCGAATCATTCATATCGGCAAAAGGTGTGTTGTGCATGGTCTGCACGATCTGGTCCGCGCCGCCGCCGGCAAGTGACAGTTTCAGGCGCAGATGCTCCAGCGGCACCGGGTTGCGCTTCTGCGGCATGATCGAGGAAATCTGGACAAACCCGTCAGCCACATCAATCTGTGACACCTCAAACCCGGTCCAGGTCACCAGATCCTGCACCAGACGGCCAAGATGGATGCATCCAAGCCGGATCGTCGCATAGCTCGCGGTGATATAATCGACATTGGCGATGGCCCCGTAGGAATTCTCGACAATTCCCGGGAAGCCAAGCAGTTCGGCGACGCGATGCCGGTCGAGATCAAAGCCGGAGGTGGTGATCGCCGCAGCGCCCATCGGGCAGAGATTGACCTCTTCCAGCGCCGCGTGAAGCCTGGTCATGTCCCGCAGGATGAATTCGATCGCCGCGCCAAGATAATGCCCGAGAACCGAGACCTGGGCCGGCTGCCCGTGGGTATAGAGCAACACCGTTTCGTCAATGCCGCTCTCGGCGCGGGCCAGAAACTGGTCCGCCATCACCGCATAACGCTCAAGCAGACCGAGAAGCCGGTCGCGAAGCTGCATCCGGAACATGGTGTGCTCCATGTCATTTCGCGAGCGCCCCATATGCAGCCTGCCGGCCATATCCTCTCCCGCCTGCCGGCCAAGCTCCTGCTCGATCAGAAAGAAGAGATCCTCGAAACTGCCGTCAAACGGCCGGTCTGCCCATGGGCGTGTCTGATCGATATTGATCAGGGCCTCGAGAATGGCGGATGCATCGCCACCCGCAAGCAATCCCCTTTCGGCCAGCATCACACCATGCGACAGATTGATGGCGTGAAGCGGTGCCGAAAAATACTGCCTGTAGATATCGAGATCCGGCGCAAGCACGCTTTGCGCGTAGACCTGGGCGGGGAAGGTATCATAGTCGGAACCCATCTCAACTCATCCCTTCAAGCCAGCGAGCATGATCCCGCGAATAATGAATTTCTGCAGCAGCAGGAACACCAGCAGCGTCGGCAGGGTGGCGAGACAGGACGCTGTCATGACAATTTCCCAGTCCATCTGGAATTCACCGTTGAATGAGGCGATCCCGACGGGAATCGTATAGATATCGGGGTCGTTGGTGACGATCAGCGGCCAGATGAATGCTGTCCAGTTGCCCAGAAAATGGAAGATCGCGAGAGCCGACAACGCCGGAATGACAAGCGGCATCGCAATCCGCCACCAGATGGCGAATTCAGACCAGCCATCGATGCGCGCCGCCTCGATAAGCTCATCGGGAAGACTCATGAAGAACTGCCGCATCAGGAATGTGCCGAAGCCGGTCATCAACCCGGGGAAGGCAATGCCCCAATAGGTATCGATCCAGCCAAAGCTTCGCGACATCATATACCAGGGAATGATCAGCATTTCGGTCGGAATCATCAAGGTGCTGAGGATAGCGATGAAGACGATCTGGCGGCCGCGAAAATCGAACTTCGCCAGCGTGTAGCCGACCAGCGAGTCGAAAAAAAGCACCGAGGCCGTGCTGAAGGTGGCCACCCACAACGAATTCAGCATCCACCGCATGAATTTAGATTCCTGCAGGATAAATACATAGTTTTCCAGCGTCGGCCGGTCAGGAATCACACTGAGCTCGAAAACTTCCTGGCCCGTCTTGAACGAGGTGGACGCCATGAACACGATCGGGGTAATCATCACCACCCCGCCGAGGAACAGCAGGGTCCAGAGGATGACCTTGCCGGGTCGCGCGCGTTCGAGGCGCGCCATCGTCGCGTTGAGATCGCTCATTTGTGTTTCCGCATGAGCCAGAGTTGAACAAGGCTGACAACAAGCAGGATCATGAACAGAATCACGGTCAGTGCGGAGGCCCGCCCAAGCTTGAACTCATCGAAGGCGAATTCATAGATCATCAGCACCAGCGGCTTGGTGGAATTGAGCGGCCCGCCTGCGCTGTCGGCGCTCATCGTATAGACCTGGTCGAAGATCCGAAGAAAGCCGATGGTCGATACCACGGTCAGAAAGATCATCGTCGGCTTCAGCGCCGGCAGGGTGATTTCACGCAGGATCTGCCAGCGGCCGGCGCCATCGATCTCCGCGGCCTCGAAATAGCTTCTGGGTATCGCCCTGATGCCGGCAATGAAAATGACGATCTGGAAACCGAGTCCGGCCCATACAGCGGGTGCCATGATGGCATAGAGCGCCTGGGTGACCGATTTCAGAAAGGGTTGCTGAGGAATGCCCATCCAGGACAGCATGATGTTGAAATATCCGATAGGAAGCGGTTGATAGAACCATCGCCATACCCAGGCCATCGCCACCGCGGTGGTCAGGAACGGGATGAAATACATGGCCCGGATCATGTCATGTCCGAAATGAATTTCATTCAGCCAATAGGCGATGACGAAGGCGATCAGCATGCTGACAGGCACCCCGACAAGCGCGTATTTGATGGTGTTCCAGAGAACCAGCCAGAAATCCTCATCCGCGAAGATCTTGATATAGTTCTTGAAACCGATGGCCTTTTTCGCCCCCAGCAGGTTCCATTTCAGGGTTGATACGTAAAATGCCTCAAAAGTCGGATAGAAGCGGATCGTGATATAGAAGACCAGAGGGATCGCCAGAAAAAGCCAGGCTGTGATGGCCAGTTTCTGCCCGATGGTCAGTCTATTCCAGAAATCGGTCATGAATTCGATTTCGCCTCACCGCAGGAAAATCGGCAGATGGCAACGGAATGCTGCCATCTGCGCGGGGTTCGGGTGATCATCCTCAGTTGTCGAAGAACTCGTCAAAGACCTCCTGCTCGGCCTTTGCGACTTTTTTCAGCGCGGCCGCAGGATCGGCACCTTGCAGAACAACCATGTCATAGGCGTCGATCAGCGACTGCCGCTGCGGCTTCTCGGATACGAAAGCCGTCGCATTGGCATAGCTGAGGCCGCGGATGAACGGTCCGTAGAGCGGGTGTGTCTTGTTGGCATCGACGAGCGCCACCGCAGGCTTGGCCGGCAATTCGCCAACCGTATCGAGCCACAGCTGCATTGCCTCGTCCGAAGTCAGATATTGCAGGAACTTTTCTGCCGCGGCCTTTTTCTCGCCCTCTGCTTTCGAGCTGATGCCGTTCACCCAGTAGGAAGAGAAATTATAGCGGTTGCCATTATGTCCCGGCAGTTCCGAAATGGCGAAGTTCAGGCCCTCCTGCTTGACGAATTTCGAAATCCTGAAGGAGCCGTCAAGAACCATGCCGGCCTTGCCGGCGGCAAAGGCATCCTGGCCCCGGTTCATGAAGCCGTTGGCGCCGACCTTGTGAACCGCCTCGAAATCGGTGACGAACTTCAGCGCCTTGGCGCCAGCGTCGGATGTGTAGGCGACCGTCTTGCCGTCATCGGAATATGGCTGGCCACCATAGAGCCTGATGAGAACCTCGCGCCACCAATGGTGGTCCTGACCATCCGTATCCACGGCGAAACCGACACTCAGATAGTTGCCATCGGCATCCTTCTTGGTCAGCTTCCTGGCGTAATCAACCATCTCGTCCAGCGTTTCGGGCGGACCCGACAATCCTGCTTCGGCAAACATGTCCTTGTTCCAGAACAGCGCCAGCGAGCGCACCGCCGTCGGAAGGCCCCAATATTCGCCATCAACCTTCATGGTGCCGACCATCGGGAAGAAATCCTTTTCGATGGTAGCATGAGGAAAGGCCGAACTGGACAGTGGCTGGATTAGGCCACCTTCGCGATAGTCATTCAGCCAGCCGTAATAAAGCTGCACGACATCGGGCCCATCACCCGCAGACACCGCAATGGCGACCTTCTTGCGATAGTCGGCATATGGGAAGTGCGTGTGCTTCACGGTGACGCCGGGATTGGCTGCCTCAAAATTCTGGATAAGCTTGTCAATCGCCTCCACCCGGCTTGCATAGGTATATTGCCAGTACTCGATCTCGACGGCCTGAACCATCCCGCTCCACAAGAGCGATGTTCCACCGATGGCCAAGGCGAAAGCTGATTTCAACCACTTCTTCATGCGTCCCTCCATTGCGATGTCATTGATGAAAGGTATTTACCTTTTCTAAGGTAAAAACCTATGATAACAATTTCAGGGTTGTCAAAGGAAAAGCGGAAGGGCGCCACCACAACCGGCGTCGGGCGATCGCCCCGGACATGAAACGCCGGACATGAAACGCCGGACATGAAACGCCGGACATGAAACGCCGGACATGAAACGCGGGACATGAAACGCGGGGCACAAAACGTGACGGGATCATTTTTGGCAGAATTGTCGCTGGCAAAATCAATGCTGCAAGGATCACCGGCCGCAAGGATCACTGATTGGGTTATCGAACTTGGAAACACGCTACGCCACGCTTTCGAACCAGTTGACCAAGAGAATTGGAACAGGCGAATACCCGGTTGGCGACTATCTGCCGAGCGAGAAACAGCTGGCCAGCGAATTCGGAGTCAGCCGGCCTACCGTGCGCCGTGCGCTGGAATATGTCGAGGCGTTGGGGCTCATCTCCAGGCGCCGTGGCGATGGCACCAAGGTACTGGCACGCAAGCCTTTCACTGATTATCGCTATACCACCCGTCCCGTTGACGATCTGTTATATGGTCGGGGGGCCGAGCGCATTGTCACCGGCATCAATGAAGTTGTATGCGATGAATTGCTTGCCGACCGGCTCAAATCCGCGCCGGGGAAAAGCTGGGTCCACATTTCACAGCATCGCAATGACCTCGCAACAGGTGACATGCTGGTCTGGGGCGATGTCTATATCGACAGCAAGTTCGGCAGTATTGCCCCGCGCCTGGCCGATTATCCCGGATTCATCTGCGACCTGATCGAGGAAGAATACGGCATCGCGGTCAGCGAAATTCATCAGGAGATCAGACCGGTTGCGATCACAGCCGCAATCTGTCAGGCGATGAAACTGCCACAGGGTTCTCTTGGTCTCGAGATGACGCGCCGGTATCTGAACAATCAGAAGCAGCCCGTGGAAGTGTCCATCAACATCTTTCCCGAGGCGCGGTCTGTCTACAGCATCACTTTGAACCGTACACAGGAGCGGGGTAGCACTCGATGAAAAAGGACTTCATCATCAGGCAGGAACAGCGCCAGCCACTCCAGCAGCTCTATATGTGGCTGAAATCCCTGCAGTCCACGGTGATCTTCATGCAAACCGGCGCCCATCCCGATGATGAAACATCGCGGATGCTGGCCCGCCTGTCACTTGGTGACGGCATGCATGTTGTCTATGTGAACGCGGTACGGGGGCAGGGTGGACAGAACGCGCTGGGACCCGAACGGGGCAATGCGCTGGGATATCTGCGGACCGAGGAGCTGTTTGAGGCGATGCGGGTGATCAGGGCCGATATCGGATGGCTTGCCGAAACGCCGGACGACCCCATTCGCGACTTTGGATTCTCGAAGTCGGCTGAACAGACCTTCGACCATTGGGGGCGCGACCACACGCTGCGGCAGATGGTCAAAATGGTCCGTCTGTTCAGGCCGGACATTCTGATCCCCACCTTTCTGGATGTTCCCGGGCAACATGGCCATCACCGGGCCGTCACGCAGGCAACCATCGCCGCCTTTGACGAAGCGGCCAATGAGACGGCGTATAGCGATCTCGGGCTTGCCGGCTGGCAGGCCAATGCGCTGTATCTGCCAGCCTGGGGTGGCGGTGGCGGATCCTATGATGACGAGGTTCCTCCACCGAATGCGACGCATGAAATCCTGACCGGTGCGTATGATGCCGTTCTGGGGGGAACCTACGCCCAAATCGGCGAATGGTCGCGCGCCTGTCACGCCACCCAGGGCATGGGAAGATATGTTGATGAGGAGGAACGTCCGGTTCCCCTTCACCAGCTGCGCACGGCAAATGGCGAGGCCGTTCTGCCCGAACTGACCGAGGGCGTTCCCCGCAACCTTGCCGACCTTGCCGGCCAGTGCCGGGACAGCAGCAGTCACGAGGCCGCCATACTGGCGCAGCAGGCTGCCGATGATGCCCTTGCCGCCTTCCCCGATGGCAAGGCTGTGCTGTCGGCGCTGTGCCGTTTGCAGGCTGCTCTGCTGAAACTCGAGACAGGCATCGGGGCAGCACATCTTCACCGCGTCCATCTGAAAAAGCGCCAGGCGGCGATGGCCGCCAGCCAGGCGGCCGCCCTCCAACTCCACCTTGAAATCACACCATCAGTGCCGGTGGTCGGACAGACAGCCGAGGCGCGGCTGAGCTGGCATGTTGCCGATCCTGCCGACACCCCGACAATCTCGGCACAGCTGGTTGGTCCGGAACAGCTTGGCTGCGGGGATCTGACCGACACGGGGAACGGTGAGCGCCGTCGGTCAATGACCGCCGATCTGACCATTTCGGGCCCGCCACTTGATGCCATGATGGGCTGGCATGGCGTGATGATCAGCCCACCCACCCTTCATGCCGAGGTCAGCCTGAAAATTGCTGACACCGAATTTGTTCTGCCGGTGAGCCCGGACACTGTCTTTTCAACGATGCCGGGCCAGACGGGACGGATCACGCCTGCCAGGACGTTGCTACGCCGCGGAAAGGACACAAGCCTCGACATGCAGCTGCAGCTGGATGCGCCCGCGAATCCGGGCCAGGCATCCCGGCTGGCTCTGCCACCAGAGTGGGAGTTCGATGCCGGGGCGGACGAAACATCGGGAACCAAGATGTCAGGGCGGCTGAAGGTTCCCCCTTCGGCACGGCAGGGTCATTACCGGATCAGGGCAAGCGTCGGTGAAGACGAGGTGTTCACAACGCAGAGCCTTGCCTATGCGCATATACGGCCGCAAACGCGCTGCTCGACAGCGATATCCGATATCGCGCTGGTGGACACGGCAGGGCTGGAGGGGCTGTCCATTGGCTGGATCGATGGCGGTGTCGACGAGGCGCATCACTGGGCTGGCCAGCTTGGCGCCCATATCGTCCAGCTTGATGACAATCGTCTGCTTTCCGGCAGTTTCGAGGATCTTGATGTCATTGTCGCCGGGGTGTTCGCCGGCGGAACAAGGCCACTGAACCGGTCGATGCGCCATATCAGGCCCTGGATCGAGGCCGGCGGGCATTATGTCAGCCAGTATCACCGCCCGATCGACAACTGGGACAGGACACAGAGCGCACCACTGCCGCTGCAACCGGGAAGCCCGTCAATCCGCTGGCGCGTCACCGATGCCACCGCCACCGTGCGCATGCTGCAACCGGCGCATCCGCTGCTTGCCGGCCCCAACGAGATCACCGGCGCGGATTTTGACGGCTGGGTCAAGGAACGCGGGCTGTATTTTGCCTCGGAATGGGATCCTGCCTATGTCCCGCTACTGGCAATGGCGGATGGCGACGAGACACCGCTTGAAGGCAGTCTTCTTGTCGCTCGGATCGGGTCCGGATCCCATATCCATTGTGCCCTGAACCTTTTCTATCAGATGGATCATATGGTGATCGGTGCGTTTCGCCTGTTTGCCAACCTTCTGACACCCGTCGACCGGAAATGAGCGCTTCATCATCCGACAATCTGGGTGGTCTTCGCTTTCTGGTACTGAATGAGGTTTTCACCCTCAGTCATCTTGTCCTGGTCAAGATGCTCGGCATTGAATTCTCGTCTGTTCAGATTGTCTTCATACGCTGTCTGAGCAGCGCCATGCTGCTGGTGCCGTTGCTGGTCTGGAAAGGGGCGTTTGCGGATGTCAGGACACAGCTTGGCCTGAACGGCCTTCGTGTCCTGCTCTCATCGGTGGCGATCACTGTCAATTTCTTTACGATCTCGCAGATCCAGCTGGCGCAGATGAGCACCATCGGATATCTGCGGCCTGCCGTGACCTCGCTGATTGCCTATTTCTTCCTGAAGGAAAGCCAGACCTGGCATCGATGGCTGGTTATCGTGATCGGCTTTTCCGCCGTGCTGTTTATCTTCTCGCCTGAGGAAAGCCACCTTCAGATTGTCGCGTTGCTGGCCCTTTGCGGCATGTGTTGCGGCAGCTCGGCAACCATCCTGCAGAAATATCTGTCACGGGACATGTCCGACCTGCCGCTGATGGTCTGGTATTCCGTCGGCGTCGCCATCGTCACCGCCCCGTTCGCCATCTGGTTCTGGGCGACGCCGGCCCCGCAGGAACTGCTCATGATGGTGATGACCGGCCTTCTGGCGACAATGGCGCAGTTCTTCTTCATCCGGGCGTTTCGCAAAGCAGACGCCAGTTTCCTCGCGCCCATGTTCTATTTCCACATCGTGCCGACCACACTGATCGGTTTCTTTGTGTTTTCCGAGGTGCCTTCACTCAACACCATCCTGGGCGCATTGATCATTCTTGCCAGCCTTATCGGCATGACCCTCCTCGAACGCAGGAGGTCGCCTAACAATGCCTCCATGTAGTATCCTGAATTTCAGGACGCCCGGGCTGGCGGACGCCACGACTTGTGGCCGGGTCGTGGCCGGGTCATGGCCGCCATATTTTTTCCGAGTACAGAATGGGAGCTTTTCATGCGCTATCTTCACACAATGGTCCGTATTTCCGACGTCGACGCCTCGCTGCATTTCTATTGCGATCTGCTGGGCCTTGAACTCATCAGGACGATAGAGAACGAAAAGGGGCGCTTCACCATTTATTTCCTGTGCACCCCGCATGACAGGGCAAGCTATGAGGAGACACGTTCACCCGCACTTGAACTGACCTATAACTGGGACCCTGAAGACTATGCCGGTGGCCGGAATTTCGGCCATCTCGCCTATCGCGTTGATGATATCTACGGCTTGTGTGAAAAGCTGATGGATGCCGGGGTGACCATCAACAGGCCGCCCCGCGACGGCAACATGGCCTTTGTCCGGTCGCCGGACGGCATATCCATCGAACTGCTACAGGAGGGCGAACCGCTGGCCCCGGCCGAGCCCTGGCAATCTATGGGCAATACAGGAAGCTGGTAATATCGCTCCCGCAGCGTCCCCGTTGCGGCTGAAGGACAGCAACCAGGACCGGGCGGGGCGGAAAAGTCTATCTCAGCAACATGCGATGGGCCAGATGCGGATTGGCAAATGCCGCCCGCGCGCCCTTCAGCCCCGCATCCGGATCCGTTGCCATCCACACCGGAACTCTGGCCAAAACAGATGTCATCTCGCCAGCGGAGCGGAAGCGCTGCTCAAAAGGGCTGCTGGCGATCAGGGGTGTCAGACGAGGCATGATGCCACCTGCAATCACTGCCCCGCCCCAGCAGCCCATGGTAAGCACATGATCCGCCATTACCGCGCCCAGAATGCCTATCATCATATTTACCGCATCTCGACAGATGCCTTCCTCACGCAGGGCGGAAGCGGCGATAATTTCGGCGGATAGTGACGATTCAGCACCCGCCGCATCAGCCAGAAAGCTATAGATGTTTTCCAGCCCCGGGCCGCTGACAAAATGCTCAACCACCACATGGTCGGCCTGTCGTTCCATATATGCGCAAAGATCTCGTTCAGGATCGGTCTGTGGCGCAAAACGAATATTGCCGCCCTCACCCTCGATCGGCAACGCTCCCTGGCCGAGCGGAAACAGAGCTGACACGCCAAGCCCCGTCCCAGGCCCGATGACAAGAAGCGGCGCGCTGGCATCCGCAATGCCGTCAAGAAGCCGCACCCGACCCTCCTTGTTGATATCGTGCTGGGCCAGCGCCTGGGCGGTGAAGTCATTGATCACGAGCAGTCCATCCAGCCGCAACCGATCCAGAAGCTGCTCCTTTCCAAACTGCCAGGGGTTGTTGGAAACCTTGACGATCCGGTCATTCACCGGACCGGCCACAGCCAGGCTCAACTTATGATTGTCATTTCGCTCATCAACGGGCAGCCGGGCCATAAAGCCTTCAAAAGCATCTTGGAAACTTTCGAAATCCGCACATCGCAGATAGGTAACGTGGCGCAGCGACGGATCACCCTGACTTGACAACGCAAATCTGGCATTCGTACCGCCAACATCGGCCAGGATGATACCCATGACATAGAAACCTTACATCTTCTTCGCACGGGCCAGTCGCGACAAACGCTCTGGCCGGCCCATGCATCAGTGGACCGGTATCATAGCCCTGTTTGAAAGGCTTCATGAATTACCAGTTACGTCACAAGCTTACCAACAGCAGAAACCACATGTCATCACCACGCAAAACACTAAACTTTGAACTAGGACATATGACTGCTATTATAAGTCGTGTGTTTGGGTTTCAAGGTCCTAGTCTAATGGTACACACTGCTTGTTCAACAGGACTTACTGCTATGGACTACGCACAACGTATGCTTGAAACAGATCCAGAGTTAGATGCTGTGGTCATAGGTGGTGGTGACTTGCCTTTAGAAGCAACCAGTGCTATGTACTTTAGTAATCTACAAGCACTGTCAGATACAGAATGTCGACCATTTGATGTTGCTCGTTCAGGCTTTGCACTAGGTGAGGGTGCTGGTGCTATGGTCTTAGAAAGAAAGAATGGTAAAAAGAGTTATGCAGACATACTAGCAGTAGCAGGAGTAACAGTAGGTGAACACGAAACATCACCAGATCACGCAGGCCAGGCCGCACAACAGGCCGCACTCAAAGCAATCAAAGAAGCAGGTATTACTCCGGGACAAATTGATTATATTAATGCACACGCAACAGGAACAGTTGTAGGTGATATAATAGAATATAACGCTATGCTTAACATATTACCTGGACGTACTATGACTGCTAACAAAGGACAAATTGGACATACTATTTGTTCTAGCGGTATTATTGAAACTGCTTACACTGCTATGGCATTAAAAGATCAGGTGACTCCTCCGGTTGCAAACTTGTCTGAAGCATGTAGTCAAGGCATGCATCTTCCACAATGTGCTGAAAATCTAAACAATCCAATATA
>RFZL01000029.1 GCA_009920665.1 Alphaproteobacteria bacterium
CGTGGATCTTGTTCCAATAGGGGTCCATCCCATAGCGGGTCGCCATGAAATCGACAAAGGCGCGGGTGCGTTTTGGAAGGATCGTCGTCTTCGGATAGACGGCATAGACGTCATACTCGGCCCATTCATAATCGCTCAGAACCGGCTTCAGAAGGCCATTATTGATGGCGTCGTAATGCAGAAAATTTGGAAGGCAGGTGATACCGAGACCGGCGATCGCCGCCTCGCGCAGCACATCGCCATTATTGGCCGAGAGTTTCGGCGACACCCGCAGCACCCCGGGCTTGCCGTCCGGCCCCCGATAGCGCCAGTCATTGGGCGTCTTGTCATTCGAATAGACGAGTGCAGGTGCAGCTTCGAGGTCTTCGGGCCTGGTGATCGGCTGGTACTGCGCGAGGAAATCCGGCGATGCACAGGGAATATTGCGGACCGTCGAGATCTTTTTCGCGATCAGGCTGGAATCGGACAGCACGCCGATCCTGATCGCAAGGTCAAACCCCTCGGCGACCAGATCAACACGCTTGTCGGACAAATCCATGTCGATTCGTACATCCGGATGCGCGTGCATGAATTGCGAAATGGCTGAGGACATATGCGATACACCAAATGAAAGCGGCGTGCTGATCCTGAGTACACCGCCCAGGCCACCTCCGGAATTAAGCACTTCCTGTTGTGCCGCCTCCAATTCATCGAGTACCGCTTTACATCGCTCATAGAACCCTTGGCCAACCTCATTGAGGTACATCCGACGGGTTGTGCGTTGGATAAGGGGCGCGCCCAGCCTGATTTCAAGGTCCTTCAGGCGGCGGCTGACAGCGGATACAGCGATCCCCAGCCGTTCAGCAGCCTGAGTGAGGCTGCCCGTTTCGACCACCATGACGAATGCACGGATTTCCTCAATCTGGCTCATAATGTCGCACCTTACATTATTATTCTGAAAATTAGAATTATATTTTCCCTCTGATCGTCTTTTTACTTGGCTTGGCAATAATTACGTTGAATGGAGCCATGGGGACCCTCCCCCCTCCCATGGCGCTTTCCTGTTGTGGTTGACGGCGCGAAAAAAATCGGCAAAAGGCAGTCGTTATGACCGGATCACATAGAAACATTCTGAGGATCGACGCCAGCATGCGTCGCCAGAAATCCGTCAGCCGGATGCTGGCCGATGAGATGGTCGCCGCGCTTGGCGCCCGCAAATCCTCCATAAATGTGATCAATCGCGATCTCGCCGCCGGCATCGGTATCGTCAATGCCGCCTGGATCGAGGCCGAGCGGACGTCAGAAGAAAACCGCACCTCCGACCAGCGCGCGCTGCTGACCCAGTCAGACGCGCTTGTCGCCGAACTTCAGGCCGCCGATGACATTGTCATCGCGACACCGATCTACAATTTCAGCGTGCCTGCCGCGCTCAAGGCCTGGATCGACCTGATCTGCCGCGACAAGATCACCTTTGTCTATGAGAATGATTCGCCGCGCGGCCTGTTGTCGAACAAGCGTGCGACGGTCATCGTGACGTCCGGCGGCACGCTTGCCGGCAAGGACATCGATTTCACCACAAGCTATATCCAACATATTCTGGGTTTCATCGGCGTGGATGATGTGACGATGATTGATGTCACCGGCCTGTCGAAAAACCGCAGCAAGGTGATCGACGATGCGCGCAAGGAAATCAGCAGAGTCAGTGCGAGGCAGCTTGCCGACGCGCGCAATCTGTCGGTCGCCGAATAACCCTGCCCCACATCACCGCTTCCGGATCGCGTGACACCATGGTGGCGCGGCGCGGATCGATCACCGGCCGGCCCGAGAATCCCGCCGGATATTAACAGGCCGGGCACAGCCGTTGCCATCCATGCCCGTTGCCATCTATGTATGGGATGCCAGGCGATACCGGCCCCACCAGCTGATTGCCCAACCCGGAAGGAGACCATGATGCCATCCAGCACCCATATGGACGATCTTGCCGCCCGCGCCCGTGCCGTCCTGCCGGCCGGCGGCTTTGGCAATTTCGATGCGGATGTCTTCATCCGCGAGGGTCACGGATCGCGCGTCATTGACGAGAATGGCCGCGAATTCATCGATTATCTGATCAGCTCGGGCCCGATGATCCTTGGCCACGGCCATCCCGAGGTCAATGAGGCCATCCGGGAACAGCTGGATCGCGGGATGACCTTTTTTGCCAACAACAGCGCCGGGCTGGAGCTGGCCGAGGAAATCTGCCGCGCCGTCGCCTGCGCCGACCAGCTTCGCTATGTCAGCACCGGCGGCGAGGCCGACATGTATGCCATGCGACTGGCCCGTGCGCATACGGGCCGCACGAAAATCATGAAATTCGAGGGCGGCTATCACGGCATGTCGGCCGAGGCGCTGATGAGCCTTGCCCCGACAAGGTTGCAGAATTTCCCGCGCCCGGTTCCCGATTCCGCCGGCATCCCGGAGACCGTCGAGGATGACATCCTCGTCGCGCCTTTCAATGATGCCGCTTTCGCGGCGTCGCTGATCGATGAACATGCCGACGATATTGCCGGCATCATCGTTGAGCCGCTGCAGCGCCTGATCCCGCCGGCACCGGGCTTTCTGGAAGCGCTTCGCGAAAAGGCGTCCCGGCACGGCATCGTGCTGATCTTCGACGAGGTTGTGACCGGCTTCCGCCTTGCCTATGGCGGCGCACAGGAGGCTTACGGTGTCACCCCCGATCTCTGCACGCTTGGCAAGATCATCGGCGGCGGCCTGCCATTGGCGGCGGTGGCCGGGCGCGAGGAGATCATGCGCCATTTCAACAGGGATGCTGTCGGCGCCGAAGCCTTCACCTTCCAGACCGGCACGCTGAGCGGCAACCCGCTGGCCGCCGTCGCCGGCCTGAAGACCCTGGAGATCCTGCGCCGGGAGGCAAGCTATGAGACGCTTTACGCCAACGGCAAGCGGCTGATGGCGGGGATGTCGGACCCGCTCACCGCGCACGGAATCGCGCACCAGATTGTCGGCTCACCGGTTCTGTTCGATGTGATCTTCACCGCGACGCCGGTGCTGAATTACCGTGACATTCAGGGCGGTGATGCCCGGCTTGCCGGCATTTTCAACAGCGCCGTCCGCGAGCAGGGTGTGCTGAAACCGGCGGCAAAGCTGTATCCGCATCTGGCGCTGAGCGAGACGGATCTGCAGGAAACCGAAGCTGCCTTCGCTCATGCCGCCGGACAGGTTGCCGCCGCCGCCACCGCGCATTAGACTTGCCGGCATGTCGCAGACCATTCCCGCGCCGCACCAGGATGTGCGGATCGAGGCAAGCTGGAAGACCCGGCTTGCCGGCCAGTTCGCAGCACCGCATATGGTGTCGCTGAGTGCCTTCCTGCGCGCCGAGAAAGCCGCCGGCAAACGCATCTACCCGCCGGGAAGCCGGATGTTCCGCGCCTTTGAGCTGACGCCTTTCGATGATGTGAAGGTGGTGATCCTCGGCCAGGACCCCTATCACGGGCCGGGACAGGCGCATGGGCTCAGTTTTTCCGTGGCGCGCGGCGTCACCCCGCCACCATCCCTTCAAAACATTTATCGCGAGCTTGAGAGTGATCTGGGCATTCCGCATCCCGGACATGGCAATCTTGAAGGCTGGGCACGCCAGGGCGTGCTGCTTCTCAATGCCTGTCTCACCGTCGAGGACGGGCGCGCCGGATCGCATCAGGGCAAGGGATGGGAGCCCTTTACCGACGCGGTGATTGCCGCGCTGAACCGCGAGCGCGAGAATCTTGTCTTTATCCTGTGGGGCCGCAAGGCGCAGGACAAGGGCGCGGTCATCGACCGGACACGCCATCTGGTACTGACAAGTGTTCACCCCTCGCCGCTGTCGGCCTCGAACGGTTTTTTCGGCAGCCGGCCCTTTTCCGCGGCGAACGCGTATCTCGAATCGCATGGCATAATCCCGGTGGACTGGACTCCGGTGGACTGGACTCCGGCATGAGCGGCGCGCCGACGCCGCCCTCAAACCAGCTTGGCATCCTGTTGATGCTGGGGGCGGCCGTCACCTTCGGCCTTCAGGACGGGCTGTCACGGCTGCTTGCCGAGGCCTATAACGTGATGAGTGTCATCACCATCCGCTACTGGGCCTTTGCGTTGTTCGTGCTGGCCTTCAGCGCCAGCCGCCCCGGCGGGATCCGCGCCGTGGCGCGCACCGGGCGGCCGGTCCTGCAGGCAGCCCGCAGCGTTCTCCTGATCACCCAGATTTGCACCGCCACCTATGGATTCACCGTCATCGGCCTTGTCGGCTGGCAGGTGATTTTCGCCAGCTATCCGCTGATGATCGCCGCCCTGTCGGTGCCGTTCCTTGGCGAACGGGTTGGCTGGCGCCGCTGGCTGGCCATCCTGGCCGGTTTTGCAGGTGTCGTGGTGGCTCTTAATCCGGGCAGCGAGATTTTTGGCCCGGCGATGCTGCTGCCGCTGTTCGGGGCGGCGCAGTTCGCCCTCTATGGAATTCTGACCCGCATGGCCGGCCGCGGGGATTCGACCGAAACAAGTTTCTTCTGGACCGGCATTGTCGGCGCGCTGGCCATCACGCTGGTCGCGCCACTTGCCTGGGCGCCGCCAACCGGCGGTGACTGGGGGTGGATGATATTGCTCTGCACCGCGGCGATCATGGGCCATTTCATGCTGATCAGGGCGTTCGAGATCGCCGAGGCCGGGGTTCTCCAGCCATTTGCCTATTTCGGCATCGCCACCTCGGCGGCGGTCGGATATTTCGGTTTCGGCGATGCGGTGACACCGGCAATGCTGACCGGTGGCGGCATCATCGTCATGGCCGGCCTGTTTACCCTGTGGCGTGAACGTCTGGCCGCGCACCGCCGCGCCGGGGACAGTTGATCAGCTTCCCTGCCCGGCAAGGCGCGGCATCGACACCGCCACCGTCATCCAGCAATTGTCGAACTCGCCCCCCTCGACAAGCTCGACCGACCAGTTGAAATACAGCACCTGACCGCCATTTGTTTCCATGAAGACATCGAACGTGGCGCGGTTGTCATTGCCCGGCACCGGCACGATCCGGTGGCTGGCATGGTTCAACATCTCGCCATAGGCCGGCCCCTTGAGCATGCCGGCGAACCGCGGCAACGGGCCAGTCATTGCACGGTTGCGCGGATGCGCGAAATTCCAGGTCTGCGCAATGCCGAAATCCGGGCTCGGATTGTCATTGAACTGCAGCGCCTTCATCTGGATGGCGACCACCTCTTCGGGCGCGATCGACGGATCGGGGACGACAAGGTCGGTCGCGCGGGCCATGAATCCCGGCAGGATCAGGCCAAGGCTTAGCAGCAGGATCGGCAGAACAGATTTGATCTTCATCACTTCAAACTCCCTTCATCCCCCGATTGTTGCGTCTTGTGTAGATGGGGCGCGACACCCACATCTGCAATCGTGGCGGGGCATGGCGCCTTGTGACATGGCGTCACGCCATCATCATGTCGCCGCTGAGATCAATGGGAGTGTTGGTGATGAATATCCTGATCCAGGGCGGCGGGCGCGGAATCGGCATGGCGCTGGCGCAGCGTGCTCTTGCAGCTGGCGCGACACGGCTGTTCATCACCGCGCGCGACCCGCTGGCCGCACCGGCCTATGACATGCTGGCACCGGATGATCGCGTCACCTTCCTGCCACTTGATGTCACAGACGAGGCCAGCATCATGGCGACCGGCGCGCGGATCGCCGGGGCCGTGCCGCAGCTTGACCGGGTGATCTGCACCGCCGGCATGCTGCAGCAGGGCGATATCCGGCCGGAAAAACGTGTCGCCGACCTGAAGCAGGACAATCTGCTGCATCTATACCGGGTCAACGCCTTGGGCCCGGTGCTGCTGGCGCGTGAACTGTGGCCGCTTCTGAAAGGCGATCACAGGCTGCATTTCGCCGCCATCTCGGCGCGGGTGGGATCGATCTCTGACAACCGTCTTGGGGGCTGGTACGCCTACCGGGCCAGCAAGGCCGCGCTGAACCAGCTGATGCGCACGCTGTCGGTCGAACTGGCGCGGGCCAACCCGAATGGATGCGTCGCGACATTGCATCCGGGGACCGTCGACACCAACCTGTCAAAACCATTTCAGGGGGGTGTGCCGGCCGGCAAGCTGTTCACCGCGAACCATGCGGCCGGCTGCCTGTGGCAGGTTCTGGACCGGCTTGGCCCCGGGGATACCGGCCAGCTCCATGCCTGGGATGGCAGCGTCATTCCGTATTGACCGGCCCACCGGTGCGCCCGCGAAGCGTCAGCGGCAGCTGCGCCAGCATGAACAGCGCGCTTGCCGGCGCCGCGATGAAGGTCTTGTAGAACACCCATTCGGCCTCGTCGAAGCCGCGCCAGACAATCTCGTTGGCGATTGCAAGGACAAGAAAGAAACAGCCCCAGCGCAGGCTGAGCAGGCGCCAGGTGCCGTCGGTCAGCGAGAACTGACCGGCGAAGAACAGCCGCATCATCGCCCGGCCGGCGACAAGGCCGCCAAGCAGCACCGCCGAGAACATGCCGTTGAAGATCGTCGGCTGGATCTTGATGAATATCCCGTCGCCAAGCACCCAGGCAGCGGCGGTGAAAGCGGCCGACATGATCAGCGAGAACAGCGGAAAGGCAGCCAGCCGCCTTTCACGAAGCCAGGCCAGCATCATGACCAGCCCGCCAATGCCGACCGACAGCATCGCCGCCGCGATCAGGCCCATATACTGATAGCCGATGAAGAAGGCCAGCAGCGGCAGAATTTCGACAAGAAAAGCGCCAAGCTTCACCGGCCCGCTCCCCTGATCTCGTTGGGCAAAATGGCCGGCGAGCGGATCATTCGACCTTTCCCAGAAGCGCCAGCTGGAACTCCGTATCCCGCACCTTCGGGCCAAGCCAGATATCCATCAGCGCACGAATGAAACGCCGGTCGGTGATCTCGGCGATCACGCGGCCATCTGTGGCCAGCACAAGCCTGTCATCGCCAGCATGGATGAAATCGGCAGACGAGCCTTTCGGCATGTCGATGAAGGCCTCCTCCATCAGGGGCAGCCAGCTTTCGATCATGCTGTCACTCGCCGCGCGCTGGCGCTTCATCTCCTTGACCGTCTGCTTGATGATCCGGTCCTTCTTGCCGTTGATCAGATAGGTCAGCCGCAACGCATAGGGCGCGCGCCGGTCATAGATGCCGCCCGGCGCATAGAGCGCGGCGTCATAGATCTTGAAGAACAGCACCTGAAAGCGCGCCTGCCCGACAAGCGCGGCATCGGGAACAAGATCGCGCATCACCTCGCCGCGCGCCATGGTTGGCAGGGCGGCAAAGGCAAGCATGCCCATCAGCAACCGGCGGCGTGGAAACAGTGTCATCAGGCGCGGCCCCTTCCCGTTGCCGGATATTCTATTGCGGCCATGTCTATTGCGGCCATGTCTCGAGGTCGAGCGGCCCGACAGCCGCCGCCGCGCGGCCACGCAGAAACACGATCGTCACCGACCCGATCTCGAGGCCGAACTTGCTGATGAAGGCGCGGTTGATGGCGACATCCTCATCCTGCCGGTAGATCCAGTCATCGAAATGCACCTCGACCGACCGGCCCGACATTTCCAGCACCACATCATATTCCCAGTTCAGCGCGTTGCCGGCAATCCGGCCGCTTGCCTTGCCGCTGACATCGGCGGCGCTGCCTTCATAGCGCACGCTGCCGTCAGCCTCGACACCAGTGCGCCGGATCACCCAGGTACGGTCGGCCCGCTCGCCATCATCATAGAGGAAATCCTCGACCAGCGTCAGCGTGTCGCCCTCGACGGTGCCGGTCATATTGACCCGGAACTGACGGCGCAGATTGCCGAACCGGTCCTCGAAAATGCCATAGGCGACGCTGTCACCGGCGAAAAAGTCGGCAAGGTCCAGCGGCGGCTGGCGATCGGCCAGCGTGGCGACATCCTTGCGCGCGCAGGCCGACAGCCCGGCAAGAAGGCCAAGCGTCACCAGCGCGGTGAACACAAAGCCGGCCAGCCGGCGCATCATGGAAGGTGAAGATCGTCTCATGTCGATATCCTTTCGTCGGTCGGGTCGAGCGTGGCGAGAAACCGTGCCGCGTCATCGCGGATGTCCCCGACCCGTTCATCCGCCATGCGATCAAGTGATTTATACATCATGCCAAGCCGCGCATTGCCGCCAAGCCTGTCGCGGTTGCGGATCAGGAAGTCCCAGTAGAGATAGTTGAAGGGGCAGGCCCCCTCACCGGTTTTCTTCGCCACCCGGAAGCGGCAATTGCCACAATAGTTGGACATCCGGTTGATATAGGCGCCGCCGGCGGCATAGGGCTTGCTGGCCAGATAACCGCCATCGGCGAACAGCACCATGCCCGACACATTCGGCAGCTCGACCCATTCATAGGCGTCGGCATAGACAACAAGGTACCATTCATTCACCTGCCGCGGGTCGAGGCCCGCCAGCAGCGCGAAATTGCCAAGAACCATCAGGCGCTGGATATGATGCGCATAGGCATAGCGCCGGGTCTGGTCGATCGACTGCGCCATGCAGTTCATGTCGGTGGCGCCGGTCCAGTAGAAATCGGGAAGCCGGCGGTCGGCGGCAAGGAAGTTCATGTCGGCATAGTCGGGCATCTTCAGCCAGTAGATACCGCGCACGAATTCACGCCAGCCGAGGATTTGGCGGATGAACCCCTCGACCGCGTTCAGTGGCGCATGCCCGGTGGCCCAGGCCGCCTCGGCGGCGCGCACCGCCTCGGCCGGCAGGATCAGCCCGGCATTCAGATAGAATCCGATATGGCTGTGATACATCCACGGCTCATCCTCGATCATCGCATCCTGATAGGTGCCGAACAATGGCAGCCTCTCGGCGATGAAATGGTCCAGCACCTGCAGCGCCTGATCGCGTGTCACGGCAAAGCCGAAATCGGCCAGATCGCCGAAATGCGCGGCGCAGCGGTCCTCAACCAGCGCCAGCACCTCGTCGGTGATCGCGTCAGGCCGGAACAGCAGCGGCTTCGGCACCGTCAGCGACAGGTCGGGAGGCTCCCGGTTATCAGCGTCATAATTCCATTTGCCGCCGACCGGATCGCCGCCCTCCATCAGAATGTCATGGTGACGCCGCATCTCGCGATAGAAGAAATCCATGCGCAGCTGTTTGCGCCCCTCGGCCCAGCCGGCGAAGAACCCCGGCGGGCACATGAACCTGTCATCGCCACGAATCTCCACCGCAATGCCAAGATCATCCTGCCAGCCGCGCATCGCCGCCAGCAGCCTGTATTCCCCCGGCTCGGTCGCGACCAGCCGGTCAGGACCGTATAGCGCAGCCGCACGGGAAATTTCACCGGTGATGCTGCCGCTGTTCTGCGGATCATCAAGCCTTGTGTAATGGACAGTGATACCCTCGGCTCGCAGGGCCTCGGCGAAGTGCCGCATCGCCGAAAACAGGAAGGCGATCTTGCGTTTGTGATGACGGACATAGGTGACCTCCTCGATCACCTCGGCCATCAGCACGACATCCTGCGCCGGGTCGAGACCGGCAAGTCCGGTAAGCTGGCGGGTCAGCTGGTCGCCAAGAACAAGCCGCAGTGCCCCGGCCATCAATCTGCCCCTTCACGAAGCGCGCTGAACGCCGCCAACGCGGACTCGCGCGATTCCTTCAGATCGACAACCGGGCGCGGATAAGTCTCGCCAAGCCGCACGCCGGCCGCATCGAGAATGTCGCGCGGCGCGGTCCAGGGCGCAAACAGATATTTCTTCGGCAGCTTCGCCAGCTCGGGAAGATAGCGGCGGGTATAGGCGCCGTCAGGGTCGAATTTCTCGCCCTGCGTCACCGGATTGAACACCCGGAAATAGGGCGCCGCATCAGCCCCGCAGCCGGCAATCCACTGCCAGGACGCGCTGTTGCTGGCATGATCGGCATCGACCAGACAATCCCAGAACCAGGCCTCGCCATGATGCCAGTGAAGCCGCAGATTCTTCACCAGGAACGATCCCGTCACCATGCGCATGCGGTTATGCATATAGCCTGTCTGCCACAGCTCGCGCATCGCCGCGTCGACAAAGGGAATGCCGGTATGACCGCGCTGCCAGGCACGGAGCAGGCCGGCATCATTGCGCCAGTCGAACCGGTCGAACTTGGTCTGCAGATTGCGCCGCTTCAGTTCAGGGTTGAAAAAGAGCAGTGAATGCGAGAATTCGCGCCAGCCAAGCTCGGAACAGAAATTGTCGACATCGCCCTCGGGCAGGTTGGCGCGGTCGCGCGCCGCGTGCCAGATCCGGTTGACCGAGATCTCGCCCCAATGGATGTGCGGCGACAGGCGCGAGACGTTCGGCGCCGCCGGCAGGTTGCGGCCATCCTTGTAGCCGGCAAGCCCGTGATCAAGAAAACTGGCAAGCCGGTCCCATGCGCCAGCCTCTCCGATCTGCCAGTGCGGTGCCAGCATCCCGCCCCAATCCTGATCGGGAAGAAGGCGGAGCGCCGCGATCTCGCTGGCCGGCGCATCCGGCGTCATGCTGATATCCGGAACAGGCAGGGGGGTGCGCGGCGGGGCGGCGGCAAGACAGCCGCGCCGGTAGAAGGGCGTGAACACCTTGAACGGCGTGCCATCGCCCTTTTTCACCTCCCATGGCTCCCACAGCAGGGCGCCATTATGGCTTTCCGCCATGATGCCGGCATCGGTCAGCGCGGCTTTCAGTGCGCTGTCACGCTCGATCCGCCAGGCTTCATAGCTCCGGTTCCAGAACACCGCGCTGGCGCCGGTTTCGCGGACCAGCGCCGGGATCAGCGACAGCGCATCACCAGCGGCGACATACAGCACCCCGCCAAGCGAGTCCTTCAGCGCGGTGAGCGAATGATGCAGCCACCAGCGACTGGCCGCACCCATCGCGTCATCGCCGGCATTCACGTCATCGAGGATATAGACAGGCAGCACATCGCCGCGCGCCGCGGCAGCGCAGAGCGCCGGATTGTCCGACAGGCGAAGGTCCTGGCGAAACCAGCAGATGGAGAGCGGGCGCGACATTCAGCATCCTTTCCGCCGCGCGCGGCGCGGCGAGTGCGTGCAAACGGCTCCCCCATCCCTTGCAGAAACACGATTGCCGGACGGCAAACGCCGGCACGCCTCTAGATCGCGTCACCGGGGCCGGCTTTCAAGCCCTGCGCGGTCTGTGGATCAATAAATCCGGCGTCTCAGAAAAACGCGAAGCAGCGTGTCTCGATGCTCTGCCGCGGCGCTGCCTCCGGCCTTGATGCCGGGTCGGTGAAGGCGGTGTGAATGGTAAAGCGGGTCCGTCCGTCAGTTGCCGAGTCATAGGTCTTGATCAGCGCCACCTCATCCATCTCCATTTGCGGAAAATAGCTCCATTCATGCGCCGGGTTGAAGCGCGCCATCTGGATCTGGCCGATGCGGTCCCTGGCCTGCCGGGTCACCTCCACCAGATCGCCGCTGGCCAGAGTACGGCTGTCACAGAAGGCCAGCGGACTGGTCTCGACCCGGCCAGCGATCGACCGCCAGATATTGATGATCGCGAACCGGCCGGCCAGCAGCGTCTCGGCTTCGTCCGGCAGAATGTCACGAAGGCGGCGTTCGGCCGACCAGGGCGTGTAGTCATTATGGATCACCGATGACGGCTCGCGCATGACCTGACGGCGGCGCAGGCTGTCGCTGGCGGCGCGGCGCGTATGGTCGAAAACCTCGACCCGGCGCGCGCCGGTCACCCCGCCGACAAGTGACTTTGCCTCGGCCTCATAAACCGCCACCAGCGCGGCATCATCATGAAAATCGGTCATCGCGCTGACATGCGGCATCAGCATGAAGCCGGCGCCATCCAGATCGAAATCATGACCCCTGCCGTCATGGATGGTGACCTCGCGCAGATCATAACGGCCGTCATGGTCGGCGGCGGCCCCACCGGCCTGCGAGGCATGATAGACGGCATCTGCGTCATCTCCGGCAGCCAGATATTGCAATGTGGCGCGAATTGACTGTGTGGCTGTCATGATCAGGGCCTCCCCGGCTATGGCGAACGGTAGCAGCAACAGACATCGGTGAATTCGGAAACAATATAGGACAAGCTGTCAACGGCGGTCGGACATGCCCATACGCGCCTCGAGCCATCTGACGCCGGCCGAAACCAGAAGGATCAGCACAAGATATTCCATCACGAGAACGGTGTAGATTTCAAGCGGCCGGTATTCGGTGACAACCAGTTCATTGGCGCGGCGGGTCAACTCCTCCATGCCGATGACCGAGACAAGCGACGACATCTTCAGCATGTAGACAAGCTGGTTGCCAAGCGCCGGCAGAATCCGCTTGATGGCCTGCGGCAGGATCACGAACCGCATCTTGTCGACATAGGACAGCGAGATCGAATGCGCCGCCTCATGCTGGCCGCGATCGATCGACTGGATGCCGGCGCGGAAAATCTCCGCCTGGAAGGCACTGTCGGAGATTGCCAGCGCCAGCACCCCGGCCCAGAACACCGAGATCGAGATGTCGGCAACCTGCGGCAGGCCGTAATAGACCCAGAGGATCAGCACCAGAATCGGCACCGCCCGCACAAGCTCGACATAGACCCGGTTGATCACCCGCGGCGGGCGCTGGCGGGCCAGTCCCGGCAACGCGACCAGAAGACCAAGCAGCACCGAGATGGCGATCGCCGTCACCGACAGGGCGATGGTGTAATACAGCCCGTCAAGAAGGAACATCAGATTACGCTGTCCCGCCGGCGTCGCCGGGTTGACGACATACCATCCCCAGCTTCCCGAACAGCCGGCAAGCGCGAGGAGGGTCAGCAAGGGCCAGAACTTCAAAATCCGCATGATGCGCCCCTAGTTCCGCAGGATCTGCTGCAAGAAAATTTTGCAGCGGTCGCTTTCAGGTTTCGAGAAAAAGCGTTTCGGCGGCGCCATCTCGACAATCCGGCCATGATCCATGAACACCATCTTGTCGGCGACATGACCGGCAAACCCCATCTCGTGGGTGACCACGATCATCGTCATGCCGGTGGCGGCAAGCTCCCCGATGACATCCAGCACCTCGGCGATCATTTCCGGATCGAGCGCCGAGGTCGGTTCGTCGAACAGCATGATCCGCGGTTCCATGCACAGCGCCCGCGCGATCGCCACCCGCTGCTGCTGGCCACCCGACAGCTGGTCGGGGAATTTCTGCATCTGCTCGGGAATCCGCACCCGCTCGAGATAATATTCGGCAAGCTCGCGCGCCGCCGCCGGCGCCATCCCGCGCGCCCGCACCGGGCCAAGTGTCAGATTGTCGAGAATCGACAGATGCGGGAACAGGTTGAACTGCTGGAACACCATGCCGACATTGTTGCGAAGCACCGCCCTGGCGGCGGCGCTGTCATCAACCGTCACACCGTCGATCATGATCTCGCCGGCATCATGCTGTTCCAGCCTGTTGATGCAGCGGATCAGGGTCGATTTGCCCGACCCGGACGGGCCACAGATCACGACTTTCTCGCTGGCCCCGATGTCGAGGCTGACCTTGTCAAGCGCCTGAAACGTGCCAAAGAACTTGTTGACCTCCCGCATACAAATGAGGGGAGGCTTGTGGCTGTCCTGTTCCGCTGATTTTTTCGCTGGCATCACATTGTCCTGATATTCGATGGCCCATCTGACCAGACAGCGCGGCAAGACGCAACGCTGACAATGCAGCCCTATCGCGTCATCCGACAAGACCTTTCAGGATTGGTGCCGGGAACCGGTTGAAAAGATGGCCAGCCGAATGCGCACAAAGAGGTGAAATTGCGATTGACGCCAGCGCCACCCAGGCTCACGATGCATCAGTGAATTTTAATATTTATAAGCGTGGCTTGCCGGTTCTGGGGGGAATGCATGGCAGCGTGGATCGAGATGATTGGCGATGCCGAGGCCGGACCCGCCTTGCGGGCGGCACTGGACAACGCCAGAACACCGCACGGCACCGTCGACAATGTGATGCGGGTGCATTCGCTGCGCCCGAACACGATGAACGGGCATGTGGTGCTGTACCGGGCGGCGCTTCACGACGACGCCAATACATTGCCGACCTGGCTGCAGGAAACCATCAGCTCCTATGTCTCCGTGCTGAATGATTGCGCCTACTCCTTTGCCAACCACTGGAAGAACGCCGCGCATCTGATCGGTGACGCGGCCCGCGCCGCACAGATCGAGGCGGCGATTCGCGCGCGCTCTCCACAGGACGTGTTTGACGGTGCCGAGCTGGCGCTGATGCGCTATGCGGAAAAGCTGACTGTCGCGCCGGATGAGATGAAAGAGGCAGATGTGATTGCCCTGCGCGACGCCGGGCTGGATGATGGCACGATTCTCGAGGCCAACCAGATCATCTGTTACTTCAACTATGTGAACAGGAGCATCAACGGCCTTGGTGTGACGACGGAAGGAGACGTCATCGGATACTACGCCGACTGACTGTTCTTGAGGTGAGACCATGAACAACCAGATGCACGGATTTGTGGCGGCAGAAAATGCCCCCCTCCATGACATGGACCTCGCGCGCAGCTCCGGCGCGGCCAATCTGATCGACAATTGCCTTGGCAATGTCGAGGGCATGACGATCCTGCTTGTCTGCGAGGACCCACGGCATGGCTGGTATGACAGCGCCGCCCCGGACCGTGTTCATCGTGAGCTACTGGCCCGCGGCGCCGCGGTCAGGCGGATGATGGTCGATCTGCCGGAAAACCGCCCGAACGCCGATGTGCAGGCGGCGATGAACGAGGTTGATCGTGTGATCTTTTTCTCGCGGCTTGGCGATCAGGGACGCTTCAACTGGCATTACACGGGACCGCTCTGTGTGATGAGCTACGCGCTGAATGAAGCGATGCTGGAGGGTGGCTATGGATCGCTCGACCATCTGTCGATGCACAGGCTGAAGACGGCCATCGACGAGGTGACCCTTGGCGCCGAAAATATCAGGGTGACCTGCCCGCTGGGTACATATTTCGAGGGCAGCCCCAGCGCCACCGCGACGAGCGGCAGCGACGTCGTCATTCACCGCTTTCCGATGGGCATCCCGCAGCCAGTCCTGGCCGAGGGTTTCAGCGGCAAGGCGGTGCTTTCCCATTATCTGACGCCAACCGGCTCAAGGATCTACACACCGGAATATCTGCCGCTTCGCGACCCCGTCACCGCGCATTTCGAGGCAAGCCGCATCACCGGGTTTTCCGGCCCGGCCGACCTGGTGGCCGCTGTCGAGGCGCATTACGAACGGGTGGCGCGGGACTTCGGCCTCGATGGCTACAACATCGATTCCTGGCATGCCGGCATCCATCCGCTGATGTCCTATGACCAGCCGGCAGCTCTCGACCCGCTGCGCTGGTCCGGTACGGCCTTCCAGCATCCACGCCTGCTGCATTTCCACACCTGCGGCAGCGGACCGCCGGGGGAAATCTGCTGGATGATCCTCGACCCGACAATCGAGGTTGACGGGATCGCGCTGTGGGAGCGTGGACAACTTCACCCCGAGCGCTTTGCCGCGACGCGGCGGGTCCTTGATGGCGATCCGGCGCTTGCCGCCGCCTTTCGCGCACCGGCAGGCCCGGTCGGGGTTGAGCCAGCCCCGGCCGCGCCAGCATTTTCACCGGCAGCCTCGACGCCGGCAGGATCCTTCCCGGCAGACTCCTTCCCGGCAGACCCGGCCACGTCGTCACAAGGGGCGTGAGACATGGCTGATATCGAGACCGAATTCATCCGCGATTGCTGGTATGTCGCCGGCTGGAGTGCCGATTTCACGCATGCGCTGACACCGCTGCGAATCCTTGACGAGCCGGTTGTCATCTTCCGTACCGAGACCGGCGTGCCGGCCGCGCTGGAGGATGCCTGCCCGCACCGCAAGCTGCCCTTGTCAAAGGGCCGGCTCATCGGCGAGACGGTTGAATGCGGCTATCATGGTCTGACCTTCGATTGCAGCGGCGCCTGTGTCAGGGCACCGACACAGGATGGCCCGCCGCCGGCCGGTGTGCAGGTCAGAGCCTATCCGGTGGTCGATCGCTGGGGAATCCTGTGGATCTGGATGGGTGACGAGGCGTCGGCCGACCCGGACAGCATCATCGAGATTCCGAATTATGACAATCCGGCCTGGGGCCGGACCGCCGGCGGCAGCATGGATATCGCCTGTCATTATCTGTATGTCATCGACAATCTGCTCGACCCGTCGCATGTCGCATGGGTCCATGTCTCGTCCTTTGCCGGCGCCGGCACCGGCAATCTGCCGCTTGATATCGAGAAGCTTGATGACGGGGTCGTCGTGTCGCGCTGGGTCATGGACGCACCGCCACCGCCCTATTACGAACCGATTCTGCCCTTTTCCGGCAATTGTGACCGCAAGCAGCATTATGAATGCCGGCTTCCCTCGACCGCCATCAACATGTCGGTCTACAGCCGCGCCGGCACCGGCGGTGACGATGCCAATCTGCCGGATGATGTCTTCCTGAACATCTCCTATAATTTCATGACCCCGATCGACGCCGACAACACCCGGTATTTCTGGTTCCAGCACCGCAATTCCGACCCTGACAATGAAGAGATGTCGCGGCAGATGTTCGAGGGTGCCAAAGCCGCCTTCATCGAGGATCGTGACGTGCTGGTCGAGGTTCACCGCGGCATGAAGGAAAGCCGGACACGGCATATCAATCTCGGGATCGACGCCGGCGCGATGCGGTTCCGCAAGATGGTCGAACGCCGGATCGACGGCGCCACTGATGGTGATTGATCCGGCCTGCGACGACATGGCGCTGGCCTGAAATCACCAAAACTGTCCAAAAAACGCGACGAGTGGTTGCAGACCCTTGATGTAATGGCCATCTGAAGTCTACCATTTTTGGACAGTTTGTCGCACCCGAACTCAGCAAGGAGTCGTTCCATGAAATTATTCAAATACGCGCTTACCGCCTTTGCGCTGGCCTGCGCCGCCATTCCGGCGCACGCACAGAACACCCTCCAGGATATTCTGTCAGGCGGCGTTCTCAAGGTCGGCACAACCGGCGACTGGAACCCGATGACAATGAAGGATCCCGCCACCAACAGCTATACCGGCTATGACATCGATGTGATGACCGAACTGGCCAAGGACCTTGACGTCAAGATCGAGTTTGTCCCGACTGACTGGAAAACGCTGGTCAGCGGTGTCGTTTCGGGCAAGTACCACATGACCGGATCGGCCTCGATTTCGCCGGCGCGCGCCAAGGCAGCTGGCTATTCAAACAGCTATTTCTCGCTTGCCACCGTGCCGCTGACGCTGAAAAAGAATGCCGGCAAGTTCAATGACTGGTCCGATCTGGACAAGGCCGATGTGACCGTTGCGGCAACGCTCGGCACGACGCAGGAAAAGCAGGTCAAGCAGTTCTTCCCGAACGCCATGCACAAGATTGTTGAAGCCCCGGCCCGCGACTTCCAGGAAGTTCTCGCCGGCCGCGCCGACGCGCATATCACTTCGAATGTCGAGGCGTACAAGCTTGTCGCGAAATATCCAGAGATGATGGTGGTGCCGGTGTCCGCGCCGAAAGCACGCACCCCCATCGCCATGCTGCTGCCGCAGGGCGACCAGGTCTGGATCAACTATGTCAACACCTGGATCAAGCTGAAGACCGAGCGCGGTTTCTTCGATTCGCTTGGCAAGAAGTGGCAATTGTCGAACTGACACGGCCGCAAAGACCGACGGGCGGGAGATTGCTCCCGCCCTTTTTTTGTCCGCACCGGGGGCACCGATGACGATCACACTCTACAATGTCGCTGTCAGCAGCTATGGCGCGAAGGTACGGATCATGCTGCGTCACAAGGCGCTGGAATGGGCCGAGATCACACCGCCCGACGGCTATGGCAGCGATGCCTATCGCCAGATCGTGCCGGCCGGCACAGTGCCGGCGATCATCCATGACGGGCTGACCCTCGCCGATTCCGAGGCCATCGCCGAATATCTGGATGAACGGTTCCCGTCACCGGCCATGATGCCGGGCGATATCGGGTTGCGGGCCCGCGCGCGTGAACTGTCACGCTTTCATGACACGCGGCTGGAGCCGGTTCTGCGGTCATTTTTCGGACAGGTCGCGCCGGACAGCCGCAACGCCAATTTCATTGCCGGGAATGCGCGCCTTCTGCAGTCACGGCTCGACCAGCTTGCGATCATGGCATCGCCGGCACCGCTATTGACCGGCGACCGGCTGGCGATTGCCGATTGCGGTTTTGTTGCCAGCTTCGCCATCCTCGATCTTTTGAAGGACTGCCTTGATCTGCCGGTGGCGCTGCCGGACGATCTGACGGTCTATGCCGGAACCCTGGCACGGCATCCGTCGGTCAGTGACGAGGATTCGCGCTACCGTGCGGCACTTCGTGACTGGGCGGAGGCAAAAGGCGCGCTTTGACCCGCAATTGGCGTAACCGGAGATTTGCCTTTTGGCCGTCACTGTGCGCTAATCGGGTCATGACCCCACAGATACGAGCATCGATGTGATCGCCAGATTCACGTCGCTGTCCCCGGCGCTGCAGGCGACGCTGATGATGTTGCTGGCGATGCTGCTCTTCACCATGATGGGGATCTTCATCCGCCTGTCATCGGCCTTCATGCCGGTCATCGAAATCGTCTTCTTCCGCAATTTCCTGGCACTTCTGATCCTGGCACCGGTACTGATCCGCAGCGGCGCGGCCAGCATCCGTATGAACCGTCCGAAATTGTTCTTCGCGCGTGCCTCGGTCAATTTCATCGGTATGTTCAGCGGTTTCACCGCCGTGACGCTGATCCCGCTTGCCGACATGACGGCGCTGACCTTCACCAGTCCGATCTTCGTGACCATCGGTGCCGCGCTGTTCCTTGGCGAGGTGATCCGCTTGCGGCGGATGGCGGCCATCGCGGTCGGGTTCATCGGCGCGCTGATCATTCTTCGCCCCGGTCTTGTCGAGGTGTCGACAGGCGCCATGCTGGCACTTATCAGCGCGCTGACGATCGCCATTGCCAGCCTGATTGTGAAGAAGATGACGAAGACCGAATCCGCCTCCGCCATCGTCTTCTGGATGGTGATGATGCAGGCGCCCATCGCGCTGGTGCCGGCATTGTTCGTCTGGGAATGGCCGACCGCCGAGGCCTGGCTCTATCTGTGGGGCATGGCACTGGCAGGCACCGCGGCGCATGTGTTGCTGACCCGTGCCTTCGGCATGGTCGAGATCACCAGCCTGCAACCGCTGGAATTCGCCAAACTGCCCTTCGCCGTGGTGCTGGCATGGATGGTGTTCGGCGAGTGGCCGGATATCTGGATCTGGCTTGGCGGCGCGGTCATCTTTGCCTCGACCGCCTATATCACGCGTCGCGAGGCGCTGGCAAAACAAGGATCGCCGCCACGCGATGTCGAGATCAGGGCGCCACTGTGACGGCTCAGGCGACCCGCCAATGGATTGGTACCATCGGGTCAAAGACCGTCAACATGCCCTCTTCCGTCGCCCGGTTCTGCGGCACCGGTTGCGGCGCGTCCTCACGGACCAGCGTCACCGTCCCGTTATTCGGCGCAACGCCATAGAACGTCGCGCCATGGCGTGCCACAAACCCGTCCAGCCGGTCGAGCGCATCCGCCTCCTCGAAGATCTGCGCAAGACATGGCAGCGTGTTCGGCGCGGTATAGATACCGGCGCATCCACATTCCGACAATTTGGCGGCATCAAGATGCGGCGCGCTGTCGGTGCCGAGGAAGAAGGACGGGTCACCGGAGGTGGCGGCGGCGACAAGGGCGCGCCGGTGGCTCTCGCGCTTGGCGACCGGAAGGCAGTAATAATGCGGCCTGATCCCGCCGGCGAGGATGTGGTTCCTGTTGATGAAGAGGTGATGCGTTGTCAGGGTGGCGGCGATGTTCGCCCCGCCATCACGGACATAGTCGATGCCATCCGCGGTGGTGACATGCTCCATCACCACGCGCAGCTCCGGCAGGTCTTTGCGAAGCGGGTCGAGAACATGTTCGATGAACACCGCCTCGCGGTCAAAGATATCGATCTCGGGATCGGTGACCTCACCATGCACGCACAGCGGGATACCGGCGTCTGCCATCGCCTCGAGCACCGGCATCACGGCACTGACATCGCGAACGCCGGAGGCTGAATTCGTGGTCGCGCCGGCCGGGTACAGCTTCACCGCCGTGATGATGCCGTCACGCGCCGCGGCGACCAGATCGCCGGCCTCCGTTGTCTCGGTCAGGTAGAGCGTCATCAGTGGCGTGAAATCGGCGCCAGCCGGTACCGCCGCCAGGATACGTTCACGATAGGACGCCGCATGGGCCCCGGTCACAACCGGCGGGACCAGGTTCGGCATGATCAGCGCCCGCCCGAAATCAGCGGCACTGTCAGGCGTCACCGCATCCAGCATCGAACCGTCACGAAGATGGAGATGCCAGTCATCCGGGCGGGTCAGGGTCAGGCGGCGGGTCATCTCTGGCATCCTCTGTGGCATCCTGTGTGTCATCTCTGCGGCATCATCTGGCGGGGGCGTGCCATGTCTGGCTAGCATTCCGGCCGCACGCAGGCAAGCCGCACGCAGGCACGCCGGACGGGTTTGACAATGCAGTGCCGGGACCGGCATCATGGCCTTCATCTGGAAGGAGCCCTCCCATGGACCGGTCCCGCAACGAAACGCTTGTCTTTGAATTTCTCGAGGCCGCCGGCAAACCGGCCAGCGCCTATGAGATTCTTGACGCGCTTCGCGAAGACGGGCTACGCGCGCCGCTGCAGATCTATCGCGCGCTGTCGAAACTGATCGAGTCCGGCACGGTGCACCGGATCGAGAGCCTGAACGCCTTTGTCGCCTGCAAGCATCAAGAATGTGGCGGCAACGAGGTCAGCATCTTCATGCTGTGCGAGCGCTGCGACAACGTCACCGAGGCCGTCGATACAAGCACCGCGGCCGCGCTGGCGGCGCTCTGTGCCGCCCGCAACTTCAACGGCACCCGCCAGATGATCGAGCTTGCCGGAGTCTGCGCGGCCTGCCAGACAGCGCAGCATTAGGGCACATTGTTCCGGCTGCGGCCGGTCTTTCACAAGCCCAGACGGTCAGAACCCTAGACATTCAGAAGAAGATATTCCCGCTCCCACGGGCTGATCACCTCGAGGAAGGCATCGGACTCGCCGCGTTTGACCTCGATGAACAGCTTCACGAACTGCTCACCGAGTATTTCCTGCAGCGGGCCGGCCCTTTCCAGCGCGTCGAGCGCGATATCGAGGTTGCGTGGCAATGTGGTCAGATCCTCGCCGCTGACGGTACGCGGACGCGTGGGACGGCGCTGTTCCTGCAGGCCAAGCCAGATCGTGGCCAGGCTGGCGGCGATCGCCAGATAGGGGTTCGCATCCGCCCCGGGAACGCGGTTCTCGATCCGGCGGTTGGCCGGATCGCCGGTCGGCACACGAAGACCGACCGTCCGGTTATCCATGCCCCAGGCAAGGTTGGTCGGCGAATCCTCGGTCAGCGAGTGCCGGCGGTAGGAATTCACATAAGGTGCCATCAGCGCCATCGCCCCGGACAGGTAGCGCTGCATGCCGGCAAGCGCGTGAAAGAAGGCCTCGCTGTCCTCACCCGCTTCGGTGACGAACAGGTTGCGTCCGGTTTCCAGATCACGCACCGACAGATGGACATGCATCGCGCTGCCCGGCTGGTCCTGCATCGGTTTCGCCATGAAGGTGGCGTGAAGATTGTGGTTCAGCGCCGTCTGCCGCACCGTCCGCTTGAACAGGAAGGCCTGGTCGGCAAGCTCAAGCGCGTCGCCATGGTTGAAGTTGATCTCCATCTGCGCCGCCCCGGCCTCATGGCTCAGCGTGTCGATATCGATCTTCTGCACCTCGCAATGATCGTAGATATCCTCGAATAGCGGGTCGAACTCATTGACCGCGTCGATGCCATAGGCCTGGCGCGCCTTCTCGGCCCGCCCCGACTTGCCTTTCGGACTGACAAGCGGGTTGTTGGCGTCGGCGCTCTGCTCGACAAGGAAGAATTCCAGCTCCGGCGCGACGACCGGCTTCATGCCGGCATCCTCGAACAGCGCCAGCACGCGTTTCAGCACCGCGCGCGGTGTGAAGGGCACGATCCGGCCCTCATGGTCACAGGCGTCATGGATGATCTGTGCCGTCGGCTCGTCATACCATGGCACCAGCCGGCAGGAATTGGCATCCGGGCGCAGGATCACATCGGCGCCGATCTCATTCAGCACCTCACTGTCCAGATAGGCGCCGGTGACCGACTGGCCAAACACATATTCAGGCAACCGCAAGCCACCTGATTCGGCGGCCGAGACGAATTTATGAACCGGCAGGATCTTACCGCGCGGGATGCCGGCAATATCGCTGACAAGACATTCCACCTCGGTGATCGACTGTTCAGTCAGCCAGCTATGCATGTCGAAAGTCATGCGATATCTCCTGTTACGGGCAAAATCGCCTCAGAGCCCAAGCTCGTCCGCCGTCTTGTCGAGCGCCGCCGCCGCCAATTTGACGGTGGCGTCGATATCATCCCGCCCGAAGGTCAGCGGTGGCGACAGGATCATGGCATCACGCACGGCGCGCATCATCAGGCCACCAGCGATGGCATGGTCACGGCAGATCACGCCGACAGCCCCCGTATCGGCAAACATTTCCGGTCCGTCCCTGGATTTCACCAGCTCGATCGCCGCCAGCATGCCGAATGTCCGCACCTCGCCGACGATACGGTGATCGGCCAGTGGCGCCAGCGCGGCGGCAAGATAGGGGCCGGTATCGGTACGCACCCGCTCGATCAGGCCCTCGCGTTCGATCAGATCGAGATTGGCCAGCGCCACCGCGGCGGCGACCGGATGCCCGGAATAGGTGAAGCCGTGATAGAACTCGCCGCCATCGGCGATCAGCCTGTTCGCCACCCGGTCCCCGACCATCACCGCCGACATCGGCACATAGCCCGAGGTCAGCCCCTTGGCCAGTGTCATCATGTCGGGCTGCAGGCCCATCATCTGGCTGGCGAACCATTCACCGGTGCGCCCGAAGCCGGTGATCACCTCGTCGGCGATGAACAGGATGTCATGCTGGCGGCAGATCGTCTGGATATGGTCGAAATAGCCTTGCGGCGGGATGATCACCCCGCCGGCGCCCTGCACCGGCTCGGCGATGAAGGCGGCGACACGGTCGGCACCGACCTCGTCAATACGCTCGGCAAGCCAGGAGGCGGCATTGGCGGCGAACGCGGCCTCGTCCTGATTGCCCTGATAGACAAATCCATAGGGCGGGCGGATATGTTCGAAATCGGGTTCATGCGCCGCCTGTTCATGCATGGCCGACATGCCGCCCATGCTGGCCGCCATCACGGTACTGCCGTGATAACCATAGTCGCGGCCGATGATCACACGCTTTTCAGGCCTGCCCTCGAGCGCCCAGAAATGCCGCACCATACGGATGATGGTGTCGTTCGCCTCCGACCCGGAATTGGCATAGAAGACATTGTTCAGACCATCCGGCGTGATCGCGGCAAGTCGTGCCGACAGCGCGGCAATCGGCCGGTTACTGGTCTTGAAGAAATTGTTGTAATAGGGCAATTCGGCCATCTGGCGGGCGGCGGCCTCGACAAGTTCCTGCCGGCCATAACCGACATTCACGCACCACAGGCCGGCCATGCCGTCGAGGATGCTGTTACCCTCGCTGTCATGGATGTAATGACCTTTGGCATGGGTGATGATCCTGGCACCATGCTTGCGCTGTTCGGCGTAATCGGTGAAGGGTGCCATATGATGCGTCGAATCCAGCGCCTGCCATTCGCCGGTCGAAAGGTCGTCGAGTGTCATGTCAGCACCATTTGCAGCTATGTCGAACCTGATTCATGCGCTTCGGCTTGATCAAGTGTGCGGCGTCAGCCTACCTTGAGGCAACGGGTTTCGCAAACAGCCGAAATCGATCTCTTTCCGGATCATCAAAGGGCCAGGACCGAATGACGAGCGGCAGCATCTACGAGACCGAATATGGCGAGCGTCCGACCTATCCGCATCCCGATGGCCAGATCGACGCCGATGTCGCCATCATCGGTGGCGGTCTGACCGGCATTTCCGCGGCGTTGACCCTCGCCGAGGCCGGAATCAAATCTGTCGTTCTCGAGGCCGGCGCGGTCGGTGCCGGCGGGTCGGGCCGCAATGGTGGCCATCTTTGCCAGGGCTGGCCGAATGATTTCGACAGGATCAGCCGGCAGCTGGACCCGGCCGAGGCGGATATCGCCTGGCAAGCCGGCATGGAGGCGGTTGAGCTGGTGAAACAGCGGATCGCCCGGTATTCCATCAATTGCGATCTGCGCTTCGGATATCTCCATGCCGCATTGCACCGGCGGCAGATGAAGGGTCTTGATGCCTGGCAGGCCGCATGGGAGGCGCGCGGCTATGACCATTTCACCCGCCTTGGCGACAGCGCCGCCCTGTCCGAACATATCGGCAGCGACGCCTATGTCGGGGCGATTCACGACACCGGATGCGGCCATATCCAGCCGCTGAAATATCTGCATGGGCTGGCCCGCGCCGCCACCCTCCTCGGGGCCCGCATCTATGAACAGGCGCCGGTGAAAAAAATCCTTCGCGGGCCACGCAAGACATTGCTGATCGAGGGCGGCGCCGCGGTCAATGCGCCGGTCGTGATGCTGTGCGGCAATGCCTATCTGGCCAATGTCGGATTGCCGGAAATGCGGCGGCGGCTTGCCCCCGTTACCTCGTCCATCCTCGCGACGAGGCCGTTGTCGGACAATATGGTCAAACAGCTGCTGCCGACCGGCGCTGCCGTGGCGGATGAGAACGCGGCGCTGAACTATTACCGGATCGACGGCCGCAACAGGATGATCTTCGGCGGCCGCGCAAGCTATACGAATGTCGATTTTGGCGATATCGAGCCCGATCTGCGGCGGCGCATGACGGATGTGTTTCCACTGCTGGCGAACGCCGAGACCGAGCAGGTCTGGTCAGGCCGGATCGGCATCACGGTGAACCGCATCCCGCATTTCGGCCGGACCGATGACGATATCTATTTCGTGCAGGGATTTTCCGGCCATGGTGTCGCCCTGTCCGGACAGTCCGGCGCCATGCTGGCAAAGGCCGTCATCGGCGATGCCAGCCAGTTCGATGTGATGAGCAAGCTGACACATATGCCGTTTCCGGGCGGGCCGCTGCGCACCCCGGCGCTGGCGCTTGGCATGGCATGGTTCAAATTGCGTGACCGCTTGAAACTCTGACCGGACGACTGTCTAGACCCGCCCGACCGGCCGTGGCACGGCACCACGTTTTTTCGCAATCACGGCGCACCAGTCAAACGCCATGCTGGCGGCGGCGATTGCGGTGATCTCGGCATGGTCATAGGCCGGCGCGACCTCGACAAGATCCATCCCGATCAGGTTCAGCGGCTCCAGCCCGCGGATGAATTCCAGCCCCTGCCAGCTTGCCAGCCCGCCGGCAACCGGCGTCCCGGTTCCGGGCGCAAAGGCCGGATCCAGCCCGTCAATATCGAATGACAGATAGACCGGCGCACCGCCGGCGCGAGTCCGCACAATCTCCATCGCCGCGTCGATGCCGTTGCGGTGGACCCACGGGCTGGTCAGGATCTCGAAGCCGTGATCGCTGTCATTATAGGTGCGAAGCCCGACCTGTGTTGACTTGCCGACATCGATCAGCCCCTCGGCCGCCGCGCGCGCGAACATCGTGCCATGATCAAACCGCGTGCCGTCATCCGGCCAGGTGTCGCAATGCGCGTCAAACTGGACCAGCGCCAGCGGTCCGTATTTCGCCGCATGCGCCTTCAGCAGCGGATAGGCAACCGAATGGTCGCCGCCAAGGCTGAGCAGCAGCGCGCCTGACTCCAATATTCCGGCGGCATGCGACTCGATGCTGTCGAACACCCCTGTCGGGTGATGCGGGTCGATGAAACAGTCGCCATAATCGATGGTGGACAGCGTTTCGAACGGGTCAAAGCCGAACGGGAAATGCTTCAGTTCGGCAAGCTGCACCGACCCGGCCCTGATGGCGCGTGGGCCAAGCCGGCATCCCGACCGGTAAGTCACCGCATTGTCATAGGGAATGCCGCTGATCACGATATCGACGCCGTCAAGATCGCGGCTGTAGCGGCGGCGGGCAAAGCTGAGCGCCCCGCCATAGGTCATTTCGGTCCAGCTGCCACGACCATCGGCGTCACGGAACGCCTGGTCGCCGCGCCGGTGATCTGCATTGTCGTCCTGTCCATTCATGGCTGGCCGCCTTTCTCCTCTGCCACCGCCCGGCCGGTGGCATTGCGATAGATAATGACGCTGGCGGCGATCACGCTTGCCGCCACCAGGGCGATCATGATTGTTGCCAGCGCGTTGATTTCCGGCGTCACGCCAAGCCGGACCTTGGAAAACACGACGATCGGCAGGGTCGAGCTCCCCGGCCCGCTGACAAAGCTTGCGATGACAAGATCATCAAAGCTGAGCGTAAAGGCAAGAAGCCAGGCAGCAACGACCGCCGGCGCGATGATCGGCAGGGTGATCGAGAAGAAGATATAGGGCTGTGTCGCGCCGAGGTCGGACGCCGCCTCCTCGATCGACATGTCGAAATCGCGAAGCCGCGACTGCACGACGACGGCGGCGAAACACATGCCAAAGGTCGTGTGGGCGATGATGATGGTGTCGATGCCGCGCCCGGCAGGCCAGCCCAGAAACCCCTCCATCGCGATAAACAGCAACAGCAGCGACAGGCCGGTCACCACCTCGGGCATCACCAGCGGCGTGCTGGCCAGTGCGCTGAGCAGCAGGCGAAACCGGAAATTGCCATAGCGCACGAAGGCCAGCGCGATCAGCACCCCGAAAACGGTCGACAGCGTGGCGGCGTTCACCGCCACCCATAACGACTTGGCAAGCGCCGACAACACCTGGTCGTTCTGCATCAACTCGCCATACCATCTGGTCGAGAACCCGGCCCATACCGAAACCAGGCGGCTTGCGTTGAAGCTGTAGACCACCATCACCACAACCGGCACATACAGGATGCCGAAGCCGATGATGGCAAGCCACAGCGCCGGCCATGAGATGCCGCGCCTCATGATGTGTTTCCCGGGCCATTGGCCTGCCCTTCGACCCGGTCAAGCGCCGTCTCGCGCCCGTCCTGATAGCGGGCATAGATAATGGGCAGCGCCAGAATCGCCAACAGCAGCATGGCGATGGCCGAGGCCACCGGCCAGTCACGGTTGCGGAAGAATTCGGTCCACAACACCTTGCCGACCATGCTTGCCGACCATGATCTGTTCAGGCCCGCCAAGAAGCGCCGGAATGACGAACTCGCCCACCGCCGGAATGAAGACAAGAAGACTGCCGGCGATGATGCCGGGCAGGGTCAGCGGCAGCACGACGGTGAGAAACACGCCGGCCCGCGAGGCGCCCAGATCGGCGGCGGCATCCAGAAGATCATCCTCCAGCCTGATCATCACCGCATAGAGCGGCAGGATCATCAGCGGCAGATAGGTCAGCAGCATGCCCATATAGATCGAGAAATCTGTCTGCATCATCCTGATCGGCGTGTCGATCACGCCGAGGAACATCAGCATGCTGTTGATGAAACCGTTCGGGTTCAGCAATCCGATCAGCGCATAGATCCGCAGCAGGCTCGAGGTCCAGAAGGGCAGCATCACCAGCACCAGCAGGATCGCCCGCCGGCGCGGATTCGATCTGGCGATCCACCAGGCCATCGGATAGGCAAAGAGAAGGCAGATCAGCGTCGAGAAAAAAGCCAGGCGCAGGCTATTGCCGGCCGGGCCGATATAATCCTGCCAGTAATCCAGCAGCAGGCCGTAATTCTCGAGATTGAAATTGGTGAAGAACCCGTCCTCGCCAAATCCCCAGAGCGGGGCGAAGGGCGGGATCCCGCGGCGCGCTACGGTGAAGGATGTCTGCGCCACCTCGACAAGCGGCAGCAGGAAGAAGACCAGCAGCCACAACAGCGGCAACGCAACGACAAGACGCCGGCCATGACGCGCAATCCATTGTCGTGCCGCCGCCATCACCGTCAGTCCCTGAGCAGCACGACGTCGGCCGGATCGAAGCTGACAAAGCCGGTCTGTTCCCATTCCAGCGGCACGACATCGCCGCGCCGGTTCGGGTGCGTCAGTTTCAGACGCACGCCATCCGGCCCGATCACCCGGTAGTTTGTGGCCACGCCGGTAAAGGCCAGATCCTCGACCGTCACCGGAATTTCGTTGACGCCGCCGGACGGCGCGCGGCCAAGCGCGATCTTTTCCGGCCGGATCGCCATGCGGACAGCGTCGCCAACGGCAAAGCCGCCGGGATCGGCCGCGGTCACGCTGACCGCGCCGTCAATGGACACGAACCCGCCATTAACGGAGGTGACGACACCCTCAAGGAAACTGACAGTGCCGAGGAAATCGGCAATGAACCGGTTGCGCGGCCGGTCATAGAGCGTGCGCGGCGTGTCAACCTGGACAAGCTTGCCGGCATCCATCACACCGATCCGGCTGGCAAGTGTCATCGCCTCTTCCTGGTCATGCGTGACGACGATGAAAGTTGTCTCGAGCCGTTCCTGGATATCGACAAGTTCGAACTGCGTATCCTCACGAAGCTTCTTGTCCAGCGCCGCCAGCGGTTCATCGAGGAGCAGCAATTTCGGCCGGCGCGCCAGCGCCCGTGCCAGCGCCACCCGCTGACGCTGACCACCCGAAAGCTGGAGCGGTTGGCGCGCGCCCATGCCGGTCAGCCTGACAAGCCGCAGCAATTCCTCGAGCCGGGCGACAATCTCGGGCTTTGGCAGACCGGCCCGGCGCAGACCGTAGGCAATGTTGTCCGCCACCGACATATGCGGGAACAGCGCGTAGTTCTGGAACATGATATTGACCGGCCGCGCCGCCGGCGGCACCGCCGCCATGTCGATGCCGTCAATCTCGATGCTGCCGCTGTCGACACGCTCGAACCCCGCCAGCATCCGCAGCAATGTCGTCTTGCCGCATCCGGATGCCCCCAGCAGGCAGAACAGCTCGCCGCGGTCGATATCAAGCGACAGGTCATCGACAGCCACCACATCGCCGAAGCGCCGCGTCACATTCCTGATTCGGATAAAGGGTGACATGGATTACCTATGAAGCCCCGCGCAATACCGATGACGGGCCTGAAACAGCACCGCCGCCAGTGCACCGGCACCGGCGGCGGGAACATGACTCACGCATGTCGTTCAGGCTCAGCTACCGGAGGAGAAACGCGACCAGACGCGGGTCACGGCCCGGTCGAGCCTGGCGTCATAGACCGGCACGACAAACAGGTTCTTCTTGGCCTCTTCGGTCGGGTAGATCCCCGGATGTTCCAGAATCTCGAGATCGATCGACGGCTTGGCACCCTCGCTGCCGCTGGCATACCAGACATAGTTCACATTGTTGGCGGCGACATCGGACCGAAGCATGTAGTCGATAAATTTGTAGGCGTTATCGAGATTCTTCGCATCGGCCGGGATGGCGAAATGGTCGAACCACAGATTGGTGCCTTCTTTCGGAATGTAATATTCGATGACATGACCGTTTTCGGCTTCCTCGGCGCGATAGGCGGCCTGGAACGCGTCGCCCGACCACATGATCGCGGCGCAGATATCACCATTGGCGATGTCATTGATCGACTGGCTGGAATGGATATAGCGAAGATGCGGACGGACCGCGTTCAACACCTCGCCGGCGGCCTCGAAATCCTCGGCATCGGTACTGGTGCCGTCGCCGCCCATATAGGCGATGACATTCGGCAGCACATCGGTTGGCGCGTCCAGGATGACCACACCGCAATCCTCCAGCTTCGAGGCATATTGCGGATCGAGGACCAGCGACCAGCTGTCGGTTGGCGCGTCGACGCCAAGACGTTCCTCGATCATCGCCGCATTATAGGCGATGCCGGTTGTCCCCCACATATAGACGGCACCGGCATTGTCGACGCCAATCTGGTTGTTGGCGAAACTCTGCACCTGCATGTCCTGGCTGCTGTAATTACCCAGCCGTGCCAGATCGAGATCCTGATAGGCGCCAGCCTCGCGGCCGCGGGCCAGAAAATCACCTGTCGGCACGACGACATCGTAACCTGACGAGCCGGCCAGCATCTTGGCTTCGAGGACCTCGTTCGAATCATACACATCATAGGTCACCTTGATACCGGTCTCGGACTCGAAATTGGCGATGGTGTCCTCGGCGATGTAGTCCGACCAGTTATAGACATTCAGCACTTCCTGTGCCTGCGCCGCGCCGGCAATGATGGCGGCGGTGGCAGTGGCGGCGAGGGCCGAAAGAATGATGCGGGTTTTCGCGTGGTGTTTCATGGGAGCCTCCGGGATGTTGAGAGGCTGGGCAGTTGTGTCACTGACCTTCACCGCCAGCCGGATATTCCGATTCATTGACTGGAGTATGCGGCTGGCAGTTAAATCAAGTCAACCGAAAGCAAACCGCCGGTCCCCGGGCATCAGCGGGCATCAGTGGCCATCATGGCGGCGGTTTCCTGCAAGGTTCGAGACCAGCATCGACGCAGCATGGACAAGGTTGTCGGGCCGGCGCCAGTCAGAACCGAACCGCCACCGCGATCTGCATTGCATGGCTGGATTCAGCGTGGCCGGCACACTCGCAATCCCCGCTGAAACGCTGGCTTTACAGCCCTCGGGGAAGCGTCTATAACCTCGGCGGTTTACGTGGCCTGTCGGGGGGAGCATCCGGCGGCGCGGTAGTCCTGTTTCTACACCAACCAAAAGGAAGTCTTCATGCTTACCTCAGCCGTTCTGCCGATCAGCCTGGGCATTCTGGGCCTGGTCGCGGCCTTCCTGGTCTATGCACGAATTCTGCAGACTCCCGCAGGCGAAGGCCGGGTCAAGGAAATCTCCGACGAGATCCACCTTGGCGCGATGGTCTTCATGGCCAGCGAGTACAAGCGCCTCGGCGTCTTCTGCGTTATCTGTATTGTCGCCCTTTATGCCAGCCTCGGCGCCGACACCGCCATTGCCTTCACCCTTGGCGCGCTGTGCTCGGGCATTGCCGGCTATATCGGCATGTACACCGCCACCAAGGCGAATGTCCGTACAGCGGTCGCCGCGAACAGCAAGGGTGCGGCCGAAGCCCTGAACGTCGCCTTCTTTGGCGGGTCGATCATGGGCCTGACCGTCGCCTCGATGGGGCTGTTCGGTATTGGCATCCTGTATCATTTCATGGGTGGCACGGCGCACGGCGTTGAGGCCATCGAGGGCTTTGCCATGGGCGGCTCGTCGGTTGCCCTGTTCAGCCGTGTCGGTGGTGGCATCTTCACCAAATCGGCCGATGTCGGCGCCGACCTGGTCGGCAAGGTCGAGGCCGGCAT
>RFZL01000030.1 GCA_009920665.1 Alphaproteobacteria bacterium
TGACCGGTCTGCCGCGGCAGACACCGACGCAAGGCCTGCTGCGGCGCGTCACCGGTTTCCTTGTCGGCTTTGCCATGCTGGCCCTCATCGCCGCGCTGTTCCACCTTGCGGTCTCGTTTGTCGGCGACCATGCGCCGGCATTCTCGCTGCCGCTGGTGATGGTGCTGTTGCTGGCCATCTATCTGCCGCTTGTCTGGCTGGCGGCGCGGCGCCCCGATCTTGGCGAGGGACTCAGCGAGGCGGAAATGAAGATGTTGCCGCGCGTCGGCGACGTGGCGGTCAGCGGCTATCATTTCGTGCTGCCGATTCTGGTGCTTCTGTGGTGCGTTCTTGTCACCCGGCTGTCACCGGGCCTGTCGGCCTATTGGGCCTGCCTTGCGATGATGTTCGTGCTGGTGACGCAGCATCCGCTGAAAGCCCTGTTCCGGGGCCAGACCGTCACCCGGCAGGACTGGCGTGACGGGTGGCGGGACTTGCTTCGCGGCCTTGAAAACGGTGCTCGCAACATGATCAGCATCGCCATCGCGACAGCGATCGCCGGCATTATCATCGGCACCGTCTCGCTGACCGGTGCGCACCAGTTCATCGGCAGCTTTGTCGAGGCGGTGTCGGGCGGCAACCTCGTCATCATGCTGCTGCTTGTCGCGGTGATGAGCCTGGTCCTCGGCATGGGACTGCCGACGACGGCGAACTATATCGTCGTATCGTCGCTGATGGCACCGGTGATTGTCATGGTCGGGGCGCAGAACGGGCTGATCGTGCCGCTTGTGGCGGTGCATCTGTTTGTCTTCTATTTTGGCATTCTGGCCGATGACACACCGCCGGTCGGTCTGGCCGCCTTTGCCGCCGCCGCGATTTCGCGCGGCGATCCCATCCGCACCGGCATCCAGGGATTCAGCTACGACATCCGCACCGCAGTTCTGCCCTTCATGTTCATCTTCAACACCGATATCCTGCTGATCGATGTCGGGTTTGTCGACGGGCTGGTGGCGGTGGTGGTCACCACCATCGGCATGCTGGCCTTCTGTTCGGCAACGCAGCGTTTCATGCTGATTCGCAACAGGCTGTGGGAAACCCTGCTGCTGCTGCTGATCGCCTTCACCATGTTCAGGCCTGATTTCTGGCTCGACCGCTGGGTGCCGCCCTTCGATCTGCGCCCCGGGCCTGAGATTGTGGCGCTTCTCGAGGCCGACACTGGCGCGACGGTGCCGCGCGATCTGCGTGTGCGATTTGTCGGCCCCGATTTCGACGATGCCAGCCGCATGGTCACGCGCAACACCATCATTCGGGTGCCACCCACGGATGACGCGTTTGCCGGGCTGGCCGAGGCCGGTGTGGTGGTGGTGCTGGAGGATGGCAGGGCCGTTGTCGGGGAGCCGTTCCCCGGCACCCCGCTGTTCCAGGAATTGCAGGGCTTTGACTTCTATGCCGACGATCCGGTCACGCTGGATATGGTGCTTGTCGAGATCACCGGCCGGCCGGCCCGCGAATGGGTTTATCTTCCCGCCGCGTTGCTGCTTGGCCTTGTCCTGTTGCTGCAACGCCGGCGGCGCGCGGCCCTCCTCGCCGACCAGTCGGGCCAGGTGCGACAGAACTGACCCGGGGAGACATGCAAAATAGCTTGCCCAATGGCCGCAACAGGGTTCATTCTCCTGTTCCCGAAACGAGTCGAAAAATACTTTCAGGGAGAGAAAGAATGAAGAACCTCGTAATCAGGCTTGGCATCGGCGCGGTGGCGCTGACCCTTGCTGCCGCCGCGACGGCGGCGTCGGCGGAAACGCTGCGTTGGGCGCGCTCCGGCGACTCGCTGACGCTGGACCCGCACGCGCAGAATGAGGGCCCGACCCACACGCTGGCCCACCAGATCTATGAGCCGCTGTTGCACCGTGACATGGCTGGCCAGATCACGCCGGGGCTGGCAACAGGCTGGAAGGCGCTTGCCGACAATCCGAATGTCTGGCGCTTCACGCTCCGCAAGGGTGTAAAGTTCCATGACGGGGCCGATTTCACCGCCGATGATGCTGTTTACAGCTTCAACCGCGCGATGATGCCGACCTCGGCGATGAAGGAGCTGCTGACAAGCGTCAAGGAAGTCCGCAAGGTCGATGACCATACCATCGATATGGAAACCAACGGTCCGAACCCGCTGCTGATCAACAACCTGACCAACCTGTTCATGATGGATGCCGGCTGGACCGAGGCGAATGGTGCCAGCGCGCCGCAGGATGTTGCTGCGGGCGAGACCACCTTTGCCGCGCAGAACACGAACGGCACCGGCGCCTTCATGCTGGAAAGCCGGGTTCCCGACCAGAAGACGGTGCTGAAGGCCAACCCGAATTACTGGGGCAAGGGGACTTTCCCGCTGGCTGTCAGCGAGATCATCTACACACCGATCCAGTCGGCGGCCACCCGCGTGGCGGCGCTGCTTTCGGGTGAGGTCGATTTCATCCAGGACGTGCCGGTTCAGGACCTTGGCCGTGTCGGCTCGCAGAGTGGCCTGAAGGTTGTCACCGCGGCGCAGAACCGCGTCATCTTCTTTGGCATGAACAGCGGCAAGGCTGACCTTGAGACTGACAATGTCAGCGGCAAGAACCCGTTCGCCGATGTGCGCGTGCGGCGGGCGATGAATATCGCCATCAACCGTGACGCCATCAAGAAGGTCGTGATGCGCGACCAGTCCTCGCCGACAAACGTCATCATGCCGCCTTTCGTCAATGGATGGACAAGCGAGCTTGACGCCATTCCGGCGCATGACGTCGCCGCCGCCAAGGCGCTGATGGCCGAAGCCGGCTATGGTGACGGCTTCTCGGTCACGCTGAACTGCCCGAATGACCGCTATATCAATGACGAGGCGATCTGTCAGGCCGCCGTCGGCATGCTCGGCCAGATCGGTATCAAGGTGAATCTCGATGCCAAGCCGAAGGCGCAGCACTTCCCTATGATCACGAACAAGACAACCGAGTTCTACATGCTCGGCTGGGGTGTTCCGACCTTCGATTCGCACTATATCTTCAACTTCCTTGTCCATGCCACGACCGAGAATCGCGGTTCCTGGAACAACACCGGCTATGACAATGCCGATGTGAACGCCAAGGTGGTGGCGCTTGAGTCCGAGACCGATCTCGACAGGCGCAACGCCATCATCGGCGAGATCTGGGCCCAGGTTCAGGAAGACCAGCTGTATCTTCCGATCCACAACCAGGTTCTGAACTGGGGGATGAAGGATGGTATCAATTTTGACGTGCAGCCGGAGGACCAGCCGCACTTCAAATATCTGACCATGAACTGACCAAATGCCGGCAGCGGCCCCGCGCCGCTGCCGGTCTTTTCCGTTTTATGTATATCCCGACCATCAGCCGTGGCATGACGGGACGACCGTCCGCACGAGGCCTCTCATGGTGATCATTCTTGCCAGACGGATCGCGCAGGCGGTTCTTGTCCTGCTTCTTGTCGCGCTGATTTCCTTTGCCATTTTCCGGTTTGTCGGCAATCCGGTGGAGAATATCCTCGGTCAGGAAGCCACCGTGCAGGACCGCAACGAGATGATCGAGCGGATGGGACTGAACGATCCGATACCGGTGCAGTATGCGCGCTTTGTCTGGGACGCGCTGCATTTCGATTTCGGCATTTCCTACCGCACCGCCGAACCGGTGGCCGAGCTGATTGCCTCGCGCCTGCCGGCGACGCTGGAACTTGCCTTCATCTCGGCGCTCTTTGCGCTTGTCGCCGGAATTCTGCTCGGCATCTTTACCGCCATCAGCCGCGGACGGTTCCTTGCCGGTCTGGTGATGACGACATCGCTCGTCGGGGTGTCGCTGCCAACCTTCCTGATCGGGGTGCTGCTGATCTGGCTGTTTGCGGTTGAACTCGGCGTGCTTCCCTCTTTCGGGCGTGGCGACACGGTGCGGCTCGGCTTCTGGGAAACCGGCCTGTTGACGGCATCGGGGCTGAAATCGCTGATTCTGCCGGCCATCACGCTGGGTCTCTATCAGATGACGCTGATCATGCGGCTTGTGCGCTCCGAGATGCTGGAGGTGCTGCGTCAGGATTTCATCAAGTTCGCCCGCGCGCGCGGGCTTCCCGAACGCATGGTGCTGTTGCGGCATGCGCTTCGCAACACGCTGGTGCCGGTGACAACGGTGGCCGGCCTGCAGCTTGGCTCGATTGTCGCCTTCGCCATCATTACCGAAACGGTGTTCCAGTGGCCGGGTGTCGGGCTGATGTTCATCAACGCTGTCTATTTCGTCGATATCCCGGTGATGTCGGCCTATCTGCTGCTGGTCGGGACGCTGTTTGTCCTGATCAACTTCATTGTCGACCTGCTCTATCTGGCGATCGACCCGCGAATCCGTGACCGCAATCTGCGGGGAGGCGGCTGATGACATCACCACCGGTCAGACCATCCGAAAAGCCGGCAGGCGCGCCAGAAAGCGCCCCCACGAGCGTTTCGGCCAGCATTTCGGCCAGCATTTCGGCCAGCCGCCTGCAGCGCGCGCTTGCCAGTGATTTCGTCTATGATTTTACCCGTGCCCCGATCGCCATCATTGCCGGGCTTGTTGTTCTGTTCCTGTTTCTGGTCGCGATCCTGGCGCCGCTGGTGGCGCCGACGAACCCGTTCGATCCGGCCTCACTGAATCTGATGAACGGCTTCACCCCGCCGATGCAGGCCAACATGTTCACCGGCGAGAGTTTTGTCATGGGGACCGATGACCAGGGGCGGGACCTGCTGTCGGCGATCATCTACGGGCTGCGTGTCTCGCTGTTTGTCGGGGTGATGTCGGTGCTGCTGGCAATGGGGCTTGGCGTCTCGCTTGGCCTGATTGCCGGTTATGTCGGCGGCTGGCTCGACAATCTGATCATGCGGATCGCCGATATCCAGCTGACCTTCCCCTCGATCCTGATCGCGATGCTGATCTTCGGCGTGTTGCGCGGCATCATCCCGCCCGACCTGCGCGACGAGATGGCGATTTTCGTGTTGATCACCGCCATCGGCCTGTCGGAATGGGTGCCGTTCGCCCGTACCGTGCGGGCCACGACGCTGGTCGAGAAGGAAAAGGAATATGTGCAGGCGGCACGGTTGATCGGCCTTGGCCGCCACCAGATCATGTGGCGTCATATTCTGCCGAATGTATTGGGGCCGGTGCTTGTCATCGCCACCATCACGCTGGCACTGGCGATTATCGCCGAGGCGACGCTGTCCTTTCTCGGTGTTGGCGCGCCGGCGACCGAGCCAAGCCTCGGCACGCTGATCCGGATTGGCCAGGATTTCCTGTTTTCCGGCGAATGGTGGATCCTGACCTTCCCGGCGATCACCCTGCTGGCGCTGGCCTTGTCGGTGAACCTGCTTGGCGACTGGCTGAAAGACACGCTGAATCCGAGGTTAAAATGACGGCACCGCTTCTTGAGGTCAGCGATCTGAGCGTGGAATTCCCGCAGCGCCGCCAGCGATTGCAGGCGCTTGACCGGATTTCCTTCACGCTTGAGGCTGGCGAGGTGCTCGGGTTCGTTGGCGAGAGCGGCGCCGGCAAATCGCTGACGGGCGCGGCCATCATGGGCCTTCTGGAGCCGCCGGGCCGGATCACCGGCGGCCGGATCACCTTGCAGGGCCAGCGGATCGACGGCCAGGCGGAAAGCGTGCGCGGACGACGGATCGGGATGATCTTCCAGGACCCGCTGACAAGCCTCAATCCGCTGCGGACCGTCGGCGACCAGCTGGTCGAGACGATCCAGCTTCATCTTGGCATGGATGCCGGCGCGGCGGCGCAGCGCGCCGGTGAATTGCTGGATGAGGTCGGCATCGACCGCGCCCGCATAGGTGCTTATCCGCATGAATTCTCCGGTGGCATGCGCCAGCGTATCGTCATCGCGCTGGCGCTGGCGCCGGAGCCCGAGCTGATCATCGCCGATGAGCCGACAACGGCGCTGGACGTGTCGATCCAGGCACAGGTGCTGGCACTGTTGCGCCGACTTTGCAAGGAGCGCGGCGCCGCGGTCATCCTGATCACCCACGATATGGGCGTGATCGCCGAGACGACGGACCGTGTCGCTGTTCTCTATGCCGGCCGTCTTGTCGAGACCGGCCGCACCGCCGAGGTGATCGCGGCGCCGCGCCATCCCTATACAAAGGGGCTGATGGCGGCGACGCCGAACCTCGATCTTGTGTCCGTGGATACCGTGCTGCCGCAAATCCCGGGCAGCATGCCAAGCCTCGCCGCGCTGCCGCCGGGCTGCCGGTTCCATCCGCGCTGCGGTGATGTCATGCCGGTGTGCCGCCGGACCGCCGCACCCTTCATCGACGGTGTCGCCTGTCATCTCTACGGGGCACAGACGCAGGAGGCCGGGTGATGCCAGGTGGGGTGATGATGGACAACGCCTATCTGCAGGTCTCCGGCCTCAGCCGGCATTTCGATATTTCCGACCCGTTTCTGGCACGGCTCCTGACCGGTGGCGCGCGGCGGCAGCTGACGGCTGTCGACAATGTCAGCTTTTCCATCGCGCGCGGCCAGACCTATGCCCTTGTCGGCGAGAGCGGGTCGGGCAAATCGACCATCGCCCGCATGATTGTCGGGCTGGAGCGGCCCGACAGCGGCACGATCAGGTTCGACGGCCGGACCGCCTTTGATGAAAGGCAGGGCCAGGTTCAGGATAACAGCCTGCGGCAGAAGCTGCAGATGGTGTTCCAGTCTCCCTATTCCAGTCTCAATCCGCGCTGGCGTGTCGGCGATATCCTGATGGAGCCGATTCGCGCCTTTGACCTGATCGCCGATCCCGAGGCCCGCCGGCGACGGGTGCATGAGCTTCTGGACCAGGTCGGCCTGTCGACGCAGGATGCGCAGCGCTACCCGCATGAGTTCTCAGGTGGCCAACGCCAGCGCATCTCGATCGCCAGGGCGCTGGCCTCGAACCCGCAATTCATTGTCTGTGACGAGCCAACCTCGGCGCTTGATGTGTCGGTCCAGGCGCAGGTATTGAACCTGTTGAAGCAGCTCCAGCGCGACCTGCAGCTGACCTATCTGTTCATTTCGCATGACATGGCGGTGGTGCGGGTGATGGCGCACCGGATCGGCGTTCTGAAGAATGGCCGGCTGGTCGAGGAAAACGCGGCCGGCCCCCTGATCGAATCCCCGCAGGATCCCTATACCCGCATGCTGATGGAGTCGACGCCGCGCTTTGCCGGCGGCGCGGCATCGGGGTAATATAACGCCTGCGCACCTTACAGGTGCCGGGACAGGCTTGGCAGAAACATCGAAAAATCCGAGAGCGAAAAAATGGGTGTCATTCATACCGAGAGGCTGACCGGGCCGAGCATCTGGAAAGGACCGGATTTCGAGGGAGATGACAGCTGGATCAGGCCGCTGACACCGGCGCAGTGTGACGAGCTGGAGGCCGCTGTCGCGGCGGTGCAGGAGGCCGGCAAATCCTTTCCCGATTTCACCGCCGACGATTTCCCGCTTCCCACCTTCGGTGCGCAGCTGCGTGCCTGGGGTGACGAGCTTGAGACCGGCGCCGGCTTCATGCTTGTGCGCGGCGTGCCGATCGAGCGGTTCGATGATGCGGCCATCGACATTCTCTATTATGGACTTGGCCTTCATATGGGCGTGCCGGTGCGGCAAAACCCGGCAGGTGACCTGATCGGGCGGGTCATGAATATCGGCGATCTCGAGGACCGCCAGACCCGTGTCTACGAGACCAACGCCTATCTTCCCTATCACACCGATCCGTCTGACATGGTCGGGCTGTTATGCATCCGGCAGGCGAAATCGGGCGGCATCAGCAGCCTTTTGTCGTCGGGCGCGCTCTACAACGAAATGCTGGCCCGCTATCCGGAATATCTGTCGGTGTTCTACCGGCCGATGTTCTATCCGCATCTCGGCGGTGACGAGCCGGCCCTGTCACCGGTGTTCAGCTATCATCAGGGCAAGATGAGCGTTCGCTATCTTCGCCAGTACCTCGAACTTGGCCACGACATGATGGGCCACCCGCTGTCGACGGTGGAACGCGAGGCGATGGATGTGTTCGACAGGATCATGCATGAACCGGATATGCGGATCGACATGATGATGCAGCTCGGTGACCTGCAGCTGGTGAACAACTATACCGTCATGCATTCGCGCACCAGCTTCGAGGATCACGACGATCTGGCACTGCGGCGGCGCAAATTGCGCCTGTGGCTGAAGCTGCCGGGCGCGCGCGAACTTGGCTACCCGTTCGAGGGGCGTCACGGATTCCCCGATCCTGTATGAGGGCGCCGGTAACCGCATGGTCGGTTTGACCGGATTTCCCGGTTTGTCCCGTTATTTGGAAACATCACGTCCCATAATGACTGGAAAGGAGAAAATCCTTCCTTTTTGACGGGTCGTGTCTGGCGTTATTAGAAAAATTTCTCAAATCATGTGGCGAGTCATTCACGCGCCGCGGACCGGCGCCTTTCACGGAGACCCAGATGAAACACCTTCTTCGGGGCGTCATATCCATGACGCTGATCCCCGTCACGGCCATCATAGCCGCCCTGTCGTCTGCGATGGCGGCAACGCCGCTTGTCGATGTCGACTGGCTGGCCGCCAATCTGAAAAATGACGATGTCGTGCTGATCGACCTTCGCAACAAGATCGATGGCGGCAGCTATGATACCTATCTGGAGGGCCATATCCCGTCGGCGATCCATTCCGACTATCTGCAGGATGGCTGGCGTGTCGGCCGCGATGATGTGGTGGGGCTGCTGCCCGAGGCATCGCAGTTCGAGGGGCTGGCCCGCAAGCTTGGCGTGTCATCGGGCAGCCATGTGGTGCTGATCCCGGCCGGTGTCGGTTCGACCGATTTCGGATCCTCGGCGCGCGCCTACTGGACTTTCAAGGTTTTTGGCCATGGCAATGTGTCGATCCTCGATGGTGGCTTCGCCGCCTGGAAGGCGGCCTATCCGGAACAGGTTGAAAGCGGCGCGCAAATAGCCCCGGCGGCGGGTGATTTCACCGCCAGTTTCCAGCCGCAGGGCTATGTCTCAACCGCGGATGTGAAGAAAATCGTGGCGGCCGAGACTGGCGCGACACTTCTTGACGGGCGGACAAGGGAACAGTTCCTTGGCGATGCCAAGCACCCGAAGGCGGCGACCGGCGGGCGCATTCCGGGGGCCATGCTGCTGTTCCAGGAAATGGCCTATGACATTGATGCCAACCGCCTGAAGAGCGTCCCCGAGCTTGAACGCATCTATGGCGGGATCGACGCCGACCTGCCGATTGTCAGCTATTGCAACACCGGCCACTGGGCGGCGACCAACTGGTTTGTCCTGTCCGAGATGTTGGGCCGCAAGGACGTTAAACTCTATGACGGCTCGATGGTCGAATGGACGGCCGACAGCACCAACCCGCTGCTGACCGGCGAGTCCAACATGGACCGGATCAAATCCTTCCTGAAAGGCGTCTTCAGCTGATCACACCATGGGCGGTGCCGTGACACAGGTTCCGGCACCGCGGCATGCGGCTTCCTTCATCGGGCCTCTGACAGGGTGCCCTTCATTTCTGTATCCATCTGTCTTTCTTCACATTCAGGGTTGATATCATCATGACAGCCACATCGCCGCAAACTGACACGCAACTGGTCGTAATCGAATGGGCGCCGGCCCTGATGATCGGTATGGTCGGGCTTGGTCTGGCCGGCCTTGTGGTGCTTGATACAGGTCTGCGCGGCCTGACCCTGTTCGCGCTTGGCGGTGCCCTCGGGGCTGTCTTTATCGGATTCCAATATGGTTTTGCTTCGGCCTGGCGGCGCTTTCTTGTGGCTGGCGAGACGATGGGACTCGCCGCGCATTTTCTGCTGATCGGGCTGTGCGCGCTGCTGTTCATCCCGGCGGCCGGACTTGGCCTGGCGGCGACCGGTTCGCTGGCGCCGGTCTCGGTATCGCTGGCCATCGGCGCCTTCATCTTCGGGATCGGCATGCAGCTGGCGAATGGCTGCGGGTCGGGTGTGCTGTTCAGCTTTGGCGGTGGTTCCGGCAGGATGCTGGTGGCGCTCCCCTTTTTCATTCTTGGCTCGCTCCTTGGCTCGTTTCTGTTGCCGACAGCGCTGGATTGGGGCTCGCTTGGCCAGGTGGCCATCGCCGGCGGTGCCGGTGAGACGGGCCGCCTGCTGGTCAATATCGGATTGATCGCGGCGACGGGTGCAGCCTTCTATGTGACCGGACGGCGGCGCGGTCAGGCGCTGCCACGCGAGCTGGTGATTGGCAGCCTTGTCATCGCGGCGCTGTGCTGGCTTGTGTTCATCATATCCGGCAATCCGTGGGGGATCACTTTCGGTTTCACCTTGTGGGGTGCCAAGATTGCCGCGCTCATCGGTGTGCCGGTCGGTGACTTCACCTTTTGGCAATGGGCCGGTCCCCGTCGCGCGCTGACGCATTCGGTGCTGGCCGATGTCAGCAGCCTGATGGATGTCGGCATGGTGATCGGGGCCGGCCTGCTGGCCGCCATCGGCGGCGGGTTGCGGCGGCAATCCTGGCCATCATCGCGCCAGCTTGTCGCGGCGGCGCTTGGCGGCATCCTGATGGGGATTGGTGCGCGTCTTGCCTTTGGCTGCAATATCGGGGCGTTCCTTGCCGGCATTGCGTCGGGATCGCTTCATGGCTGGATCTGGTTCGTGATGGCGATGGCCGGAAGCTGGGCCGGCATCAGATGGCGACCATCTTTTGGCCTGTCGCGATAGCAGGGGTGGTATGATGGCACGTCTGACCCCGAAAGTGATCTATCTACTGGTGCTTCTTGCCGGCGCCATTGTCGTGGTGGGCGACCATCTGACAAGCCGCAGCCTGTCCGGCCTTGGCGCGCCGGGCGACCTTGGCGGTGCCTGCGCCCCTTGCGGCGCGCCCTGTACCGACACGGGCAGCTAGACGCCTATAGTGGCCATGATGTCGTAATCGGCAGGGTCGAGGATGGTCAGACCGCGAAGCTGCAGGATGTTGGCGATCTCTCGCCAGGCCGACTGCGTGCGGAAATCCAGCAGCCTGTCGCGCAGCAGCGCAACAATATGTTCAGGCAGCGCCCCGTCGGCGACAAAGGGCAGGCCCGGATAGAAGGCTGTCTCGTCAATCACCCGCACCGCCGCCACATCATCGGGGCATGCGGCCCGCGCCAGCGCGAAACTCACCCGGTCGATCGCCGCGAGCTGGGCCTTGCCGGCCGCGATCATGCCGATTGACGCCAGATGCCCGCCCGATCGCGGCGGGGCGATCAATGCATGCCCCGTGACATGGCGCAGATGCGTGGCAAGGGTGATATCACCGGAGAAGGACCCCGGCTCGTTGATGATGGCGCGGTGACGCGCCGGATCGAACGCCGCCACAGTGTCAATCCCGCCCTCGCGCGGCGTGATGATCAGCGAGTTGTAATGCCCCTCCGGAACCGCATCGTCATCCATCACCGGCGTGGCAAGATAGTGGAAGCGTCCTGCCGGCGCGGTTGCCAGAGTGATGCCGCAGACCTGCCCGACCAGAAAATCCCCGGCCAGAAAATCCCCGGCCGAGAAATTCCCGGCCGGTTCCTCTCTGGTCGCGAATTCGACGATCGCCGCATCCATCCAGTCGGCCAGCGCGGCGAAAGCGGCGCGGCTTGGCGGCGCGAGATACATGTCGAATTTCGTTCTGGCGCTCATGCGGCAGGCACGCAAACGGTCCAGTGTCCGACTCCCCCGCCGTAAGAGCCGCTGTAGATGATGACGCAGCCACATTTCATGCCGATCCGATCTCCTTTGAAATGATCTACTCTAGTCCGCTAGAACCGTTCCACCCAGGGGCGAAGCTCGACCTCCCAGGCCCAGGCGCTGCGGTGCTGTTCATGGAACTGCATATAGGCTTCGGCGATGGCGTCGGGGTCGAGCATGTTGTCGGTGCCGTCATCCTGCCCGCCCGCGCGCGCCGGGCGGATGCCGCCATCAATCACGAAATGCCCGATATGGATGTTCTGTGGGTGAAGTTCGCGCGCCAGCGACTGCGCCAGACCACGAAGCCCGAATTTGCCCATCGCAAAGACCGATGAATTGGCGAACCCCTTCACGCCGGCCGACGCGCCGGTGAAGAAGATGCTTCCCGAGCCGCGTTCCAGCATCCGTCGTGCCGCCTGCTGCGCCACCAGAAAGGCACCGAAACAGGTCACCTCGATGGCGGCGCGGGTGGCAACAGGGTCAAGCTCGGTGATCGGCCCGCGAAGGCGCGCCGCCGGGTTGTAGACAACCAGATCGGGCGTGCCGGTGGTGGCATCCAGCGCCGCGAACAGCCGCGCCACATCCTCGATCGAGGCGGCATCGCAACGGTGCAGGGCGGCACCTGTTTCATTGGCCGCGGCGCCGGCTTTTTCACCGTCGCGCGCGGCAAGGGCGACATTCATGCCGGCGGCACAGCATTTTCTGGCCAGCGCGGCGCTGAGGCCCGATCCGGCGCCGACGATGAGGGCAGAGGATGACATGGCATGGCCTTTCCAAAAGCTGTAGGATTCGCGTTGGCGTTTACGGTTGTTTAATCCGGACACGCTAGGCTCCATTCGCTGCACTTTACATGAACCGGTCGCGGAGGCCCATGAAATGATCACTGTGTGGGGACGTGTATCCTCGTCGAACGTTCAGGCAACGCTGTGGTGTCTGGCCGAGCTGGGGCTTGAATTCGAGCGTATCGATGCCGGGTTTGTCTATGGTGTCACCGACACACCCGCCTATCTGGAGATGAACCCGAACGGGTTTGTGCCAACGCTTGTCGATGGCGAGAACCCGCCCTTGTTCGAGACCGGCGCCATCCTGCGCTATCTGGCGACGGCCCATGGCGATGATGTGTTCTGGCCGTCGGGGCTGGTGGCGCGCGCGCAGATCGACAAATGGGCCGAATGGGCGAAGATCAATATCGCGTTGAAATTCACCGCGCCGGTGTTCTGGCTCGTGATCCGCACCGCCCGGTCATTGCAGGATCCGGAACAGATCGCCGCCAATCTCGATACCCTCAACAAATTCCTTGCGATCGCCGATACAAGGCTGGCCGCCAATGCCTTTATCGCCGGGCAGGACTTCACGCTGGCCGACATCCAGATGGGACATTGCCTGTTCCGCTATTTCGATATCGATATCCCGCGCGCCAGCTTCCCGCATCTTCAGGCCTATTATGAACGGCTCTGTGCCCGTCCCGCCTACCGCCGCCATGTGATGGTGAGTTACGAGGAACTTCGCGTCACCGATCAGGAAGCGGAGGGTCAGGCCGGCCCTTGAGCCGTCCGCCTGAGCCTGTGTTCGCGGTGCAGTGAATAGAGGCCGGTGGCGATGATGATGGCCGTGCCGATGACCGTCGCCCGGTCCGGCAATTCGCCGAACATCAGCAGGCCCAGCCCGATCGCCCAGGCCATGGCCGTGTAACGGAACGGCGCGACAAAGCCGATATCACCGCTGCGGATGGTCATCACGCTGAACAGATAACCGCCGATGATGGCGACCGAGGTCGCCGTCAGCAACCCCCATGACATGGCCGATACAGGCTGCCAGCTGACCACTGGCATCATCACCGCGCCAAGAAGGCCGATGGCGATCGCGGTTACCAGCGCGACGGGAAGAGATGGCACGTCGGCTGACAGGCGGCGTGTCACCATCTCGCGCAGGGTGATGCACCCGACCGCGGCAAGCGCCCAGATCGACCAGATGGAAAATCCTGCCATGCCGGGGCGGATGATGATCATCACCCCGACCAGCCCGACTGCGATGGCAAGCCAGCGGCGCCAGCCGACAGCCTCGCCAAGGAACAGCGCGGCCGCCATGGTGACGGTCAGCGGCAACACCTGCAGGATCGCGGTGACATTGGCCAGCGGCATATGCGCCAGCGCCGTCAGAAAGCCGATTGTCGCGCCGACCTCGGCAACGCCGCGGATCATCACGATCCAGCGATCGCGGCCGCTCAGGCGGGGCAGCAGCACTCCCTGCCGCCAGGCCATGGCGGCAAGCAGCGGCGCGGTGATCAGGCCGCGAAGAAAGATCGCCTGATAGATCGACATGTCGGCAAACAGTGCCTTCATGAACCCGTCATTCAGGACAAAGCACAGCATGCTGATCGCCATCAGCAGAGCGCCGCGATGGTTTGTGGACAGGGGCATGATTTATCCGGAGGCAGGTTTCATGGCCGCATGACTATACAGGCTTTTCACGGTGCTGCTATGCTGGCGGCATCTTGCCTGCATCCTCTTTCCGGAGTGTCGTTATTTGAGCCAGCAAATTGTTGCCCGCGCCGCGCCGCCGATCTGGATGCTGGCGCTGGCGGTCTCCGGCGCGAATGTGGGTATTTCGCTGCTCTCGCCCGCCATCCCCGACATGCGGGCCGATCTGTTGGCCACCGCCGACGAGGCGCAGCTGGTGTTGTCGGGTTTCCTGGTGATGCTGGGTCTTGGCCAGCTCGGCGCCGGCACCATCTCCGACAGTATCGGCCGGCGGCCGGTCATGCTGTGTGGAGCCCTGCTGTTCTCGCTGACCGGCATCGGCGCGATGTTCGCCCCCACCATTGAAATCCTGATTGGCATGCGGATTTTTCAGGGTCTCGGCGCTGCCGCCTGCATGGTCATGGGCCGGGTGATCATCAGCGACTTCTACAAACGCGAGGAGGCCGGCAAGCAACTCTCGACCATCACCATGTTCCAGGCTGTCCTCCCGCTGCTCGGTTTTGCCTTTGGCGGGATGCTGGCTGACCTTGTCGGCTGGCGCGGGGCGGTGGGGCTGATGGTGCTGACGGCGACGACGGTGCTGATTGCAGCATCGATGCTGCTGCAGGAAACCCGGCTGGAGCGCACGCCGCCAATGGCCATCTCGCGGATACTCCGCTCATATCTGACATTGCTGCTGACACCGAAATTCATCACCAATGCCGGCACCTGCGCCGTGCTGACAGCCGGGTTTTTCGCGATGGGCGGCTTCATGCCCTACCATTTCCAGCGCCTTGGCTCGAGCGCCTTCGAGTTTGGCCTGTTCTTCAGCGCCACCGCGCTTGGCTATCTGACCGGCAACAGCATCAACCGCACATTGGGGCCGCGCTTCGGTCTTGACCGCACCGCGTTCGGCGGCAGCGCGCTGAGCTTTGTCGCGATGTCGATGATGCTGGGTTTCGCTCTCTCCGGCACCGCCATCCAGCCGGTGATCTCGGTCTGTCTGTTCTTTTACGGGGTTGCCAACGGGCTGGTGATCGCGAATGTCATTATCGGTGCGGTACGCGCCGCCGGCCCCTATAGTGGCGCGGCGACCGGCCTGTGCGGCGCGTTGCAGATGGCGGGAAGCGCGGCGCTTGGCAGTGTCATCATCGGATTTGGCGGGGATGCCGATTTCCAGCTGGCCATCGGCATCTGCTGGCTTGTCGTGGCGGTCGGACTGGTGTCGGCCTTTCTGGCTCTTGAGCGGCCGGGACGGTGATGGGGCAGATGATGAATTTTTCATCCTGCCCCGCTGATTATCCTGTTGCCATCAACAACATGGTTTGCTATTCACCCTCCCACGGTAGCGACACCAGTACCTGGAAAACGCAAAACGGCAAATCGTGGGGGCGAAACCGCGCGACGTGGCCGATTTTGTGCTTTTCATGATGTCGCTGTTGATTTGTGAAACTCGTATTGGCACCACACCACCATGGCAAAGACATCGCCAGCGCAATTTGTAAGGCAGGTCCGCCAGGAAATCTCGCGTATTTCCTGGGCTTCTCGTCGCGAAACCGGGACAGCCACCATCACCGTCTTCGTGATGGCCACCATTGCCGCGATCTTCTTCCTGCTTGTTGATCTGGTGCTTTCGAACGTCGTCCAGTTTGTTCTGGGGCTTGGCGGATAAGCCAGCCCTCGCGGTTGGGCGTTAGTGAAGCGGAAGCGTTGGTCATGGCAAAACGTTGGTATGTCCTGCATGTCTTCTCCGGATCGGAGAAGAAGGTGGCGCAATTGATCACCGAGCAGGCTGAAAGCAACGGTCTCGAGCACCAGATCGATGAGGTCATGGTGCCCACCGAAGAGGTGGTCGAGATGCGCCGCGGTGTTCGTGTGCAGAGCGAGAAGAAGTTTTTCCCGGGCTATATTCTGGTCAAGATGGAACTCACCGACGAGGCCTGGCAGCTCGTCACCAGCCAGCCGCGTGTCACCGGGTTCCTCGGTGGCAAGGGCAAGCCGGTGCCGATCACCAATGCCGAGGCGGAGCGTCTGATCCACCAGGTAAGCGAAGGGGTAGAGCGGCCCCGCACCACTGTCACTTTCGACATTGGCGAGCAGGTCCGCGTTTCGGATGGTCCGTTTGCATCTTTCAACGGATTTGTCGAAGAGGCAGATGACGACAAGGCACGCCTGAAGGTGACCGTGTCGATCTTCGGCCGTTCGACACCTGTCGAGCTGGAATACAGCCAGGTCGAAAAAATCTAGGGTAATGCGGTGGCAGCCGATCGAGAGACGGACCACCGGGGGTTAGGGACAACACAAGATGGCAAAGAAAATCGAAGGCTACCTCAAGCTGAACATTCCCGCCGGCGCGGCGAACCCGTCGCCGCCCGTCGGCCCGGCGCTTGGTCAGCGTGGGGTGAACATCATGGAATTCTGCAAGGCGTTCAACGCGGCGACCGACTCACTCGAGAAGAACATGCCGGTGCCGGTGGTGATCACCGTCTATCAGGACAAGTCGTTCACCTTCATCACCAAGACGGCGCCGGTCAGCTACTTTCTGAAGAAGGCAGCCGGGTTGAACAAGGGTGGCCAGGAACCGGGCCGGTCGGTTGCCGGCAAGGTGACCGAGGCGCAGGTGCGCGAAATCGCCGAGCAGAAGATGGGTGACATGAACGCCGTCGATGTTGATGGCGCGATGGCCATGGTCCGCGGGTCCGCCCGTGCCATGGGCCTAGACGTGGTGGAGGGCTGATCGATGGCCAAGCAGAGCAAGCGCAAGCAGGCGGCCCTGGCCGCCGTCGATCGCGAGCGGACCTATCCGCTGGCCGAGGCCGTATCACTGGTGAAGGCAAACGCCGCCGCCACGAAATTCGACGAGACCATCGAAATCGCGATGAATCTCGGTGTTGACCCGCGCCATGCCGACCAGATGGTGCGCGGTGTCGTGGCGATGCCGAACGGTACCGGCAAGACCATGCGTGTCGCCGTATTCGCCCGTGACGCCAAGGCTGATGAGGCCAGGGAGGCCGGTGCCGACCTGGTCGGTGCCGAGGATCTGGCCGAGGCCATTCAGGGCGGCGAATCGAATTTCGACCGGGTCATCGCATCGCCCGACATGATGGGCGTGGTCGGCCGGCTTGGTAAGGTGCTTGGCCCGCGTGGCCTGATGCCGAACCCGAAGCTTGGCACGGTGACGCCGGACATCGGCGCTGCCGTCAAAGCCGCCAAGGCAGGCGAGGTCCAGTATCGCGCAGAAAAGGCGGGCGTTGTTCATGCCGGCATCGGCAAGGCAAGCTTCGACGAGGCGAAAATCCTCGAGAATGCCGCCGCCTTCATCGATGCCGTCCGCAAGGCACGGCCGTCCGGCGCCAAGGGCACCTATATCCGCAAGATCACGCTGAGCTCGACAATGGGCGTTGGCGTCGCGGTTGAAGACGTCGCCTGACGGCGACCTGAACGGAATTCTCCGGCGTTTCGGCGCCGGTGAAAAGGGGTGGTGGTTTCGGCCGCTGCCCCGCACCTGTCCAAGACTGCAGGTGCTGCCGGGATCGGTTTCGGCCGGACGCGGCGGCTTAATGTCCTGCAATAGACGGGAGCAAGAGCAGATTTCTGCTTGAACTTCTCGATGGGCAGGCCAGCGAGCCGGCATGATGCCGGTTCATGTTTGCAACCGGGGCAAGCGGCAGTGCCGCACCGCCCCAAAACGAGCGGAGACGATCGGTGAACAGACAAGAAAAAGCCGAACTGATCGAAACGCTGCAGACCACCCTGAATGCGTCGTCGACAGTTGTCGTGACACATCAGGTCGGGATGACCGTTGCAGAGAGCAGCGACCTGCGTGCGAAGATGCGGGAAGCTGGTGCTGGCTTCAAGGTAACCAAGAACAGGATTGCCAAGCTGGCTCTCAAAGGCACGCGTTATGAGGAGCTTGAGGGCATGTTCACCGGACCGACCGCCATTGGCACGTCGGCAGACCCGGTGGCAGCCGCGAAAGCACTTGTGGAGTTCGCCAAGGACAATGACAAGCTAACCATTATTGGCGGCAGCATGGACGGGAAGACCCTGGACAAGGCTGGCGTCGAGGCGCTTGCCAAAATGCCGTCCCTTGATGAACTGCGTGGCAAGCTTGTCGGGCTTATCCAGGCCCCGGCAGCCAAGATCGCCCGTGTTACCCAGGCTCCGGCCGGCAAGGTGGCACGCGTGATTCAGGCACGTTCAGACCAATTGCAGCAGGGCTGACCGCCCGATCAGACGTTCAAGCCTAATGGAGTAAATCATGGCTGATATCGAAAAAATCGCAGAAGACCTTTCCAACCTGACCGTTCTGGAAGCTGCCGAGCTGGCAACGCTTCTGGAAGAGAAGTGGGGCGTATCCGCCGCCGCGGCACCTGTCGCCATGGCGATGCCTGCCGGTGGCGGTGACGCTGGCGGCGCTGCCGAAGAGAAGACCGAATTCGACGTCATTCTCGCCGCAGCCGGTGCATCCAAGATCAACGTGATCAAGGAAGTCCGCGCCATCACCGCGCTTGGTCTGAAGGAAGCAAAGGACCTCGTCGAAGGCGCGCCGAAGCCGGTCAAGGAAGGCGTGTCGAAGGAAGAGGCCGAGGAAATCAAGGGCAAGCTCGAAGAAGCTGGCGCAACCGTCGAAGTCAAGTAACCCGACGGTGGCGGCAACTTCGATTGCCGATCCAAACCTGCTTGCACCGGGCGGATTTTCCGTCCGGTGCAAGGCCGTTTATCACCCGGCGCTTGCCACCCCCGCGGCCGGCGCCGGAGACAACCCGACAGGCATTCGTTAACAGCCTGTTATTGAACTGAAATTTGACGAGGTACTCAGATGGCATCGCATGTAAGCACTCTCGACAGTCGCCGGCGTGTTCGCCGGACTTTCGGCCAGCTGGCGGAAGTCACGCCCATGCCGAACCTGATCGACGTGCAGCGCTCGAGCTATGACACCTTTCTGCAGATGGACATTGCCGTCAATGAACGCGGCGAGCATGGCCTCCAGGAAACGTTCGACTCGATCTTCCCGATCGAGGATTTTGCCGGCCGCGCCAAGCTGGAGTTCGTGTCCTACGATCTCGAGCAGCCGAAATATGATGTCGAGGAGTGCCAGCAGCGTGGCCTTACCTTTGCGTCGTCGCTCAAGGTAACGCTGCGCCTCGAAGTCTGGGAAGAGGACGAGGTGACAGGCGCGCGCTCGATCCGCGACATCAAGGAGCAGGACGTCTATATGGGCGACATGCCGTTGATGACCTCGAACGGCACTTTCATCGTGAATGGCACCGAGCGCGTTATCGTCTCGCAGATGCACCGTTCGCCGGGCGTGTTCTTCGACCATGACCGCGGCAAGACCCACGCTTCCGGCAAGCTGCTCTTCGCCGCACGGGTGATCCCTTATCGCGGTTCCTGGCTGGATTTCGAGTTTGACGCCAAGGACATCCTGAATGTTCGCATCGACCGCAAGCGCAAACTGCCGGTGACCACCTTCCTGATGGCGCTGCCGAATGATGCGTCGCAGGGCTATCTGACCGCCTGCGCCGACAGTGGCGAGGATGTCGATCCGGCCCGTCTTGTCGGCATGAGCCGCGAGGAAATCCTCAAGGAATTCTATGGTTCGGTCGCCTATCTTCGTGACGGTGACGGCTGGTCCTACGCCTTCGATGCCGACTCGCTGAAAGGTGGCAAGCTGATCCGCGACCTGATTGACGCAAAGTCGCGCAAGGTCGTGGCCGCTGCCGGCACCAAGATGACGCCGCGCTCGCTGCGCAAGCTGTCCGAGGCCGGCATCGACCGTGTCTTCGTCCCCGATGAGGATCTTGTCGGCCGGTTCCTGGCCGAGGATTTCGTCGACATGCAGACCGGTGAGGTGATTGCCGAGGCCGGTGACGAGATCACCGAGGACATGCTGAAGCGCATGGCCGATGAAGGCGAAGGCGAAATCAGCGTCCTGTTCATCGACAATGTGAATTACGGGCCGCATCTTCGCAACACGCTTGCGGCCGACCGCAACAACAGCCGCGAAGAGGCGCTTGTCGATATCTACCGTGTGATGCGCCCCGGCGAGCCGCCGACACTGGAAAGCGCGCATGCTCTGTTTGATGGCCTGTTCTTCAACTCCGACCGCTATGATCTGTCATCGGTTGGCCGGGTGAAGATGAATTCGCGTCTCGACCAGGAAACCGAGGACACGCTTCGCATTCTTCGCAAGGAAGACGTGCTGGCGATCCTGCGCGTTCTGACCGGCCTCAAGGATGGCCGCGGCGAGGTTGATGACATCGACCATCTTGGCAACCGGCGCGTGCGTTCGGTTGGCGAACTGATGGAAAACCAGTATCGCGTCGGCCTGCTCCGCATGGAGCGCGCCATCCGCGAGCGTATGGGTTCGGTCGAGATCGACACCGTGATGCCGGCCGACCTGATCAACGCCAAGCCTGCCGCGGCAGCGGTGCGTGAGTTCTTCGGCTCGTCGCAACTCTCGCAGTTCATGGACCAGACCAACCCGTTGTCGGAAATCACCCACAAGCGCCGCGTCTCGGCGCTCGGGCCGGGCGGCCTGACCCGCGAGCGTGCGGGCTTTGAGGTGCGTGACGTTCACCCGACCCATTACGGCCGCATCTGTCCGATCGAAACGCCGGAAGGCCCGAATATCGGTCTGATCAACTCACTGGCCACCTATGCCAAGATCAACCGTTACGGCTTCATCGAAACACCGTACCGCAAGGTTGTCGAAGGCAAGGTCACCGACGAGGTGCGTTACATCTCGGCGATGGAGGAAGGCCGCTACACGATCGCGCAGGCGAATGCCGAGCTTGACAAGAACGGCAAGTTCGTCGGCGAGCTGATCCCGATCCGCCGGGCCGGCGAGATCGGTCTGGCACGCCCGACCGACATCGAGCTGATGGATGTCTCGCCGAAGCAGCTGGTCTCGGTTGCCGCGGCGCTGATCCCGTTCCTTGAGAATGATGACGCCAACCGGGCGCTGATGGGCTCGAACATGCAGCGCCAGGCGGTACCGCTTGTCCGCGCCGAGGCGCCGATCGTCGGAACCGGCATGGAAAGCCGTGTTGCCCGGGATTCGGGTGTGACCATTGTCGCCCGCCGTGCCGGTGTGATCGACCAGGTCGATGCCACAAGGATCGTTGTCCGTGCCTCCGAGGAGAGCGCCGACGACGTATCGCCTGTGGATATCTACTCGCTGCTGAAATTCCAGCGTTCGAACCAGAACACGACGGTGAACCAGCGCCCGCTGGTCAAGGTCGGTGACGTTGTTCGTCGCGGTGACATCATCGCCGACGGGCCGTCAACCGAGGATGGCGAGCTGGCCCTTGGCCGTAATGTGCTGGTCGCGTTCATGCCCTGGAACGGCTATAATTTCGAGGATTCGATCCTGATTTCAGAGCGTGTCGTTCGTGACGATGTCTTCACCTCGATTCATATCGAGGAATATGAGGTCATGGCCCGCGACACCAAGCTTGGCCAGGAGGAAATCACGCGTGATATCCCGAATGTCGGTGAGGAAGCGCTGAAGAATCTCGACGAGGCCGGCATTGTCTATGTCGGTGCCGAGGTTGGCCCGGGTGATATCCTTGTCGGCAAGGTGACGCCGAAGGGTGAATCGCCGATGACGCCGGAAGAAAAGCTGCTGCGCGCGATCTTCGGCGAGAAAGCTTCGGATGTTCGCGACACCTCGCTGAAACTGCCACCCGGCGGCTCGGGGACGATTGTCGAGGTGCGGGTATTCTCGCGCCGCGGTGTCGAGAAGGATGAGCGCGCGCTGGCCATCGACCGTGCCGAGATCGACCGTCTCGGCAAGGACCGTGATGACGAGCGCATGATTCTCGAGCGTGGTTTCCAGGGCCGCATGTCCGAGCTTCTTGATGGCCAGACGGTGGCGTCGGGTCCGAAGGGAGTCAAGGCCGGCACCAAGCTGACCGCGGCGATGCTCGAGGAGATGCCGCGTTCGCAATGGCAGCAGATCTCGGTCAAGGATGACAAGGTGCAGAAACTTGTCGAGGCGCAGGTCGCCAACTTCGAAAGCGCTGTCCAGGAGCTTCAGGCCCGTTTCAACGACAAGGTCGACAAGCTTCAGGCCGGCGACGAGCTGCTGCCCGGCGTGATGAAGATGGTCAAGGTGTTTGTCGCCGTGAAGCGCAAGCTCCAGCCTGGCGACAAGATGGCCGGCCGTCACGGCAACAAGGGTGTGATCTCGCGGATCGTGCCGGCCGAGGACATGCCCTATCTCGAGGATGGCACACCGATGGATATCGTCCTCAACCCGCTTGGCGTTCCCTCGCGGATGAATGTCGGACAGATTCTGGAGACGCATCTTGGCTGGGCCGCGCGCGGTCTTGGCAAGCAGATTGGCAAGGCCGCCGAGGCGGCGCGTGCCAACAGCGATACCAAGTCGCTTCGCAAGTCGCTGTCCGATATCTACAGCAAGGAGCAGTTCACGTCCGAGCTGGAGGTGATGGATGACGCCCAGCTCATCGAGCAGGGCGAGCTTCTCGGCCGGGGCGTTCCGATGGGTACACCGGTCTTTGACGGTGCCCGCGAGGCCGATGTCATCTCGCTTCTCGAGAAGGCGGGCCTCAGCAAGACCGGCCAGGAAATCCTGACAGACGGCCGTACTGGCGAACAGTTCGACCGGCCGGTGACCGTGGGTTACATCTACATGCTGAAACTGCACCATCTTGTCGATGACAAGATCCACGCACGCTCGATCGGTCCGTACTCGCTTGTCACGCAGCAACCGCTTGGTGGCAAGGCGCAGTTCGGTGGCCAGCGCTTCGGCGAGATGGAGGTCTGGGCTCTCGAGGCCTATGGCGCCGCCTACACGCTGCAGGAGATGCTGACCGTGAAGTCGGATGACGTGTCCGGGCGGACAAAGGTCTATGAGGCCATTGTTCGCGGCGACGACGATTTCGAATCCGGCATTCCGGAATCCTTCAACGTCCTGGTCAAGGAACTTCGTTCGCTTGGCCTGAATGTTGATCTTCACGAGGCCGAATATTGATCACGTCCACTTTCGGACAGGATGACACCAACTTCCGTTGGGAGAGAAATTAGATGAACGACTTGATGAACCCTTTCGGGCAGAACCAGGGCCCTCAGAGCTTTGACAAGATCCGCATCTCGATTGCGTCGCCGGAGCGTATCCGCTCCTGGTCATTCGGCGAGATCAAGAAGCCCGAAACCATCAATTACCGTACCTTCAAGCCGGAAAAGGACGGGCTGTTCTGCGCCCGTATCTTTGGCCCGGTCCGCGACTATGAATGCCTGTGCGGCAAATACAAGCGGATGAAGTATCGCGGCATCATCTGCGAGAAATGCGGTGTCGAGGTGACCCTGTCGAAGGTGCGCCGCGAGCGCATGGGCCATATCGAGCTGGCCTCGCCGGTGGCGCATATCTGGTTCCTGAAGTCACTGCCAAGCCGCATCGGCCTTCTTGTCGACATGACATTGAAGGATCTTGAACGTGTCCTCTATTTCGAGAATTTCGTTGTCATCGAACCCGGGCTGACCTCTCTGACCAAGGGCCAGCTGCTGTCGGAAGAGGAATTCTACGACGCGCAGGACGAATTCGGCGATGACGCGTTCGAGGCCAGCATCGGCGCCGAGGCGATCAAGAAGGTCCTCGAGGCGATGGATATGGATGAGGAACGGGTCAAGATCCGCGAGGAACTTGCCGAGACCGGTTCCGAGGCCAAGCGCAAGAAGCTGGTGAAGCGTCTGAAGCTTGTCGACTCATTCCGCGAGTCGGGATGTCGTCCGGAATGGATGATCCTCGACGTGATCCCGGTTATCCCGCCCGAGCTGCGCCCGCTGGTGCCGCTCGATGGTGGCCGCTTCGCGACCTCGGACCTGAACGATCTCTATCGCCGGGTGATCAACCGGAACAACCGCCTGAAGCGGCTGATCGAGCTGCGCGCGCCGGACATCATCGTGCGCAACGAAAAGCGGATGCTGCAGGAGGCCGTTGACGCGCTGTTCGACAATGGCCGTCGCGGCCGTGTGATCAGCGGTGTGAACAAGCGGCCGCTGAAGTCGCTGTCCGACATGCTGAAGGGCAAGCAGGGCCGCTTCCGCCAGAACCTGCTTGGCAAGCGTGTCGATTATTCCGGTCGTTCGGTGATTGTTGTCGGTCCGGAGCTGAAGCTTCACCAGTGTGGTCTGCCGAAGAAGATGGCGCTGGAGCTGTTCAAGCCGTTTATCTATTCGAAGCTGGAACTCTATTCGATGGCCAGCACGGTGAAGATGGCCAAGCGGATGGTCGAGAAGGAACGTCCCGAGGTATGGGATATTCTGGAAGAGGTGATCCGTGAGCATCCGGTAATGCTGAACCGGGCGCCGACATTGCACCGTCTCGGCATCCAGGCGTTCGAGCCGGTCCTCGTCGAGGGCAAGGCGATCCAGCTTCACCCGCTTGTCTGTACCGCCTTCAACGCGGATTTTGACGGCGACCAGATGGCGGTTCATGTGCCGCTGTCGCTCGAGGCCCAGCTTGAGGCGCGGGTCCTGATGATGTCGACCAACAACATCCTCAGCCCGGCCAACGGCAAGCCGATCATCGTGCCGTCGCAGGATATCATTCTCGGTCTCTACTATATGTCGCTGGAGCGTGAGAACGAGCAGGGCGAGGGCATGGTCTTCGCCAACATCCAGGAAATCCTGCTGGCGCTTGGCAATGGATCGGTCAGCCTGCATGCCAGGATCAAGGCGCGCGTCGCGACGCGTGACGAGAATGGCGAGCGTGTGATCCGCGTGATTGAGACAACGCCCGGGCGGGCACAGCTGGCGGATCTGCTTCCCGACAATCCGAACTGCTCGTTTGATCTGGTCAACAAGCTGATGACGAAGAAGCAGGTCAGCGACGTGATCGACCATGTCTATCGTCACTGCGGCCAGAAGGATACGGTCATATTCTGTGACCGGCTGATGACGCTTGGCTTTGGCAAGGCCTGCAATGCCGGCATTTCCTTCGGCATTGCCGATCTGACAACGCCCGACCTGAAGGAAAAATACGTCAATGAGGCCGAGGCGCAGGTGAAGACCTTCGAGCAGCAATATCTCGATGGATTGATCACCCAGGGTGAGAAATACAACAAGGTTGTCGATGTCTGGTCGCGCTGTTCCGATCTCGTCGCCGACGAGATGATGAAGGGCATTTCGACAATCAGGGATGGCGAGCCGATCAATTCCGTCTGGATGATGGCGCATTCCGGTGCCCGTGGTTCGGCAGCGCAGATCAAGCAGCTTGCCGGCATGCGCGGCCTGATGGCCAAGCCGTCGGGCGAGATCATCGAGACGCCGATCATCTCTTCCTTCAAGGAAGGGCTGAATGTTCTTGAATATTTCAACTCGACCCACGGCGCCCGCAAGGGCCTTGCGGACACCGCGCTGAAGACGGCCAACTCGGGCTATCTGACGCGTCGTCTTGTCGATGTGGCGCAGGATTGCATCGTCAATATCGAGGATTGCGGGACCAACAAGGGTCTGACAATCCGGGCCGTGATGAATGGCAGTGATGTTGTCGACAGCCTGTATGACCGCGTTCTTGGACGTGTGATGGCCGAGGATATGGTCGACATCGCCACTGGCGAGGTCATTGTGAAGGCCGGCGAGATGGTCACCGAGGAGCATGCCGACCGCATTGAGGCGGCCGGTGTTGACCAGGCGCTGATTCGCTCGGCGCTGTTGTGTGAGGCACAGACCGGCATCTGCGGTCAGTGCTATGGCCGTGACCTGGCGCGTGGCACCTCGGTGAATATCGGTGAGGCTGTCGGCGTGATCGCCGCGCAGTCGATCGGCGAGCCGGGCACGCAGCTGACGATGCGGACATTCCACGTTGGTGGTGCCGCGCAGCGTGGCGCCGAACAATCCAACATCGAAGCTGCGATCGGTGGCAAGGTGAAGCTGGAAAACGAGGCGCTGGTCAAGGATCGTGAGGGAAGCCGGATCGTCATGAGCCGCAATACCGAATTGCTGCTTGTCGATGACCAGGGCCGCGAGCGCGAGCGGCATCGCCTGCCCTATGGCGGCAAGCTGTTCGTCAAGGCCGGTCAGGAAGTGGCTGCCGGCGACGTGCTGATCGAATGGGATCCCTACACGATGCCGATTATCGCCGAACTGCCCGGCACGGCGAATTATGTCGATCTCACCGAAGGCATCTCTGTCCGTGAGGTGACCGATGACGCCACCGGCATTTCCAGCCGTGAGGTCATCGACTGGAAGGCGTCGGCTGGCGGTGCCAATCTGCGTCCGCGGATCACGCTTCGTGACGACAAGGGCGAGGTGCTGACACTGACGAACGGGCTCGAGGCGCGTTACTTCATGTCGGCCGGCGCAATTCTCTCGGTCGATAACGGCGCGGAAATCAAGGCTGGCGACGTGCTGGCGCGTATTCCGCGCGAATCATCGAAGACACGTGACATCACCGGTGGTCTGCCGCGGGTGGCGGAACTGTTCGAGGCGCGCAAGCCGAAGGATTTCGCTGTTATCGCCGAGGCCGAGGGCCGTGTCGAGTTTGCCAATGACTACAAGGCCAAGCGACGCATTCGTGTGGTGCCGGTCGAGAGCGATGGTGAACCGGTTGAATATCTGTTGCCGAAAGGCCGCCAGCTGGCGGTCAATGAGGGCGATGTCGTCCGCAAGGGTGACCTGCTTCTTGATGGTAGCCCGGTACCGCACGACATTCTGGCGATCCTCGGTGTCGAGGAGCTGGCCGCCTATCTGGTCAAGGAAATCCAGGATGTCTACCGGCTGCAGGGTGTGAAGATCAATGACAAGCACATCGAGGTGATTGTCCGGCAGATGCTGCAGAAGGTCGAAGTCACCGATGCCGGTGACAGCACCTATCTGATTGGCGAACAGGTGGATCGTGAGGAATTCGCCACGTCGAATACCTCGCTCGAGGGTGAGGGGCTGCGTCCGGCGGTTGCCCATCCGGTGCTGCTTGGCATCACCAAGGCATCGCTGCAGACACGCTCCTTCATTTCCGCCGCGTCCTTCCAGGAAACGACCCGCGTCCTTACCGAGGCCTCGGTCAGTGGTCGCCAGGACACGCTCGACGGTCTGAAGGAGAATGTCATTGTCGGACGCCTGATCCCGGCCGGTACAGGATCGGTGATGAAGCGTCTTCGCCGAATCGCTGCCGATCGCGATCGTGAGATCATGGATGAACGGGCGGCGGCGACGCCGGCACTCGAGGCGATGGATGCCGGGCCCGGCGAGGGCTTTGGCGAGGTTGCCGAAGAGGCCCAGAACGAGGCCTGACAACAGCAAGCCGGGCGGTTTCCGCCGGCCGGTAAAAATTCAGCGAAACTGGCGGTTGCAGGCAAAAACAGCTTGACCCGCCAGCATCGCTGACATAGGTTCCGCTCACCTTTTGATGCAGGTAGTGGTTCACTCCGGCGCGAGCGCCGTGGTCGTGCCAGACGCTGCACCGGTACAAAGGTGACGAAAACAGTCCCGTCTGGGAGCTGAAACAAGGGAGGTCTTCCCGGCCAGTTTGGGAAGGTCAATCCCTGATGCACGTTCAGTGCATGTCTTTGGTTGAGATGAAAAAGGGGCAGCAATGCCAACGATTAACCAGCTGATCCGGCATGGACGGAAGCGTCCTGTCGCCCGTACGAAGGTCCCCGCGATGGAATCGTGCCCGCAGAAGCGCGGCGTGTGCACGCGGGTCTATACCACCACGCCGAAGAAGCCGAACTCGGCCCTTCGCAAGGTCGCCCGTGTGCGCCTGACGAATGGTTTCGAGGTGTCGAGCTACATCCCGGGCGAGGGCCACAATCTGCAGGAACACTCTGTGGTACTGATCCGTGGTGGCCGTGTGAAGGACCTTCCCGGCGTTCGTTATCACATTATCCGCGGTACGCTTGACACCCAGGGTGTCTCTGACCGCCGCCAGCGCCGTTCGAAATACGGCGCCAAGCGTCCCAAGTAAGCAAGAGGCCGAGATGTCACGTCGTCACCGCGCTGAAAAACGTCCCGTTCTTCCCGATGCGAAGTTCAAGGACACGGTTGTTTCCAAATTCATGTCCTGCCTGATGTATGACGGCAAGCGCTCGGTCGCCGAGCGCATTGTCTATGGTGCGTTTGATCGTATCGAATCGAAGTCGGGCAGCGAGCCTGTGAAAGTGTTTCACGACGCTCTGGAAAATGTCCGTCCGCATCTCGAGGTGCGCTCGCGGCGGGTTGGCGGTGCCACCTATCAGGTGCCGGTCGAGGTTCGCGCCGAGCGCGCCCAGGCTCTGGCGATCCGCTGGCTGATCGACAGTTCGCGCAAGCGCGGCGAAACCACGATGGTCGAGCGCCTGTCGTCGGAGCTGATGGACGCTGCCAACAATCGTGGCAATGCCGTTAAGAAGCGTGAAGACACCCACAAGATGGCCGAAGCCAACCGCGCCTTTTCGCATTACCGCTGGTAAAGCCCCGTCAGGAGATCCAGGACATGGCACGAGAGTATACTCTAGATCGTTACCGGAATTTCGGCATCATGGCCCACATCGATGCCGGCAAGACGACCGCCACCGAGCGGATTCTCTATTATACTGGCCGGTCGCACAAGATCGGCGAGGTGCATGACGGCAACGCGACGATGGACTGGATGGAGCAGGAGCAGGAGCGCGGGATCACCATCACTTCGGCTGCCACGACATGTTTCTGGTTCCGGACCAATGACGGCGATACGCCAACCGGTGAATATGGCAGCGATTCGGATGAGGCGAAGTTCCGCTTCAACATCATCGACACGCCGGGCCACGTCGATTTCACGATCGAGGTGGAGCGGTCGCTGGCCGTCCTCGACGGTGCGGTGTGCGTTCTAGACGCGAATGCCGGTGTCGAGCCGCAGACCGAGACCGTGTGGCGCCAGGCTGACCGCTATTCGGTGCCACGGATCGTGTTCGTCAACAAGATGGACAAGATTGGTGCCGACTTCTTCAATTGCGTCGAGATGATCGCCGACCGGACCGGTGCCGTGCCGGCCCCGGTCCAGATGCCGATTGGTGCCGAGAACGAGTTCGCTGGCATTGTCGATTTCATCGAGATGAAGGAATGGGTCTGGAATTCCGAGGATCTTGGCGCAAGCTGGACCGTCCAGGACATCCGCCCCGAGCTTGCCGACAAGGCCGCCGAAATGCGCGCCGCGCTTGTCGAGCTTGCGGTCGAGCAGGATGATGATGTGATGGAAGCCTTCCTTGAAGGTGAAGAGCCGGATGAAGCCACGCTTCGCCGGCTTATTCGTCTCGGCACGCTGAACATGTCCTTTGTTCCGGTGCTGTGCGGATCGGCCTTCAAGAACAAGGGTGTGCAGCCGCTGCTGAACGCCGTGATCGATTTTCTGCCAGGCCCGCTCGACGTGCCAGCCTATACCGGCTTTGCGCCGGGCGATGCGACGGAAACCCGCGATATCGAGCGGAACGCCGATGATGCCGAGCCGCTGTCCGGCCTGGCCTTCAAGATCATGAACGATCCCTTTGTCGGCTCGCTCACCTTCCTGCGGATCTATTCCGGCACCCTGAAGAAGGGTGACAGCATCCTGAATTCGACCAAGGGCAAGAAAGAGCGCGTTGGCCGGATGATGATGATGCACTCGAACAACCGCGAGGAGATCGAGGAAGCTTTCGCCGGTGACATCGTGGCGCTTGCCGGGATGAAGGAAACGACCACCGGTGACACAATGTGCGACACAGCAAAGCCGGTGGTTCTGGAAACCATGACCTTCCCGGATCCGGTGATCGAGATCGCTGTCGAGCCGAAATCGAAGAACGACCAGGAAAAGATGTCGGCCGGCCTGCAGCGCCTTGCCGCCGAGGATCCGTCCTTCCAGGTCAGCTCCGATCCGGAATCAGGTCAGACCATCATGCGCGGTATGGGTGAACTTCACCTCGACATTCTTGTTGACCGCCTGAAGCGTGAATTCAAGGTCGAGGCCAATATCGGCGCCCCGCAGGTCGCCTATCGCGAAACCATCACGCGCGAGGCCGAGATCGACTACACGCACAAGAAACAGTCCGGTGGTTCCGGCCAGTTCGCGCGCGTGAAGATGATCTTCCGGCCGCTGGAAGAGGGTGGATACAATTTCACCAACTCGGTTGTCGGTGGTTCGGTGCCGAAGGAATATGTTCCCGGCGTTGAAAAGGGCCTCCAGCAGGCCAAGGAAACTGGCAGCATCGCCGGCTTCCCGGTGATCGATTTCGAGGTCGAGCTGATCGACGGTGCCAGCCATGATGTTGACTCCTCGGTTCTGGCCTTCGAAATCGCCGCCCGCGCCGCATTCCGCGAGGCCATGCAGAAGGCGTCACCGAAGCTTCTTGAGCCGGTGATGAAGGTCGAGGTGCTGACTCCCGAGGAATATATGGGTGACATCATCGGCGATCTGAACAGCCGCCGCGGCAATGTTGGTGGCATGGACCAGCGTGGCAACGCCCGCGCCATCGATGCGATGGTGCCGCTTGCCAACATGTTCGGCTATATCAACACGCTGCGTTCGATGAGCCAGGGCCGCGCCCAGTATTCGATGCAGTTCGACCATTACGAGCAGGTTCCGCAGGCGGTGGCTGATGAAGTCCGCGCCAAGATGGCCTGACGACGTTAGAGACCCAGACGTTAAAGAAAGAGACAGGAGACCGTAAGGATGTCCAAGGAGAAGTTTGATCGTTCCAAGCCTCATGTGAACATTGGCACGATTGGCCATGTTGACCACGGCAAGACGACGCTGACGGCGGCGATTACG
>RFZL01000004.1 GCA_009920665.1 Alphaproteobacteria bacterium
GGGCGGCCATGGCCGCCCTTTTTCATGTATGGAACAGATCCAAGGTCATTCGGCCAGAAGCCCGCGGACCAGTGTCAGCATCGCCTGATCGTCCCATTCAAAGGGGCCGACAAAGCGCCAGGCGGCGTCCTGGGCAGCCGGTAGCAGAATGGTCGTCGGCAGGCCGCGGACCTGCATTCCGCGTGACAGCCGCGCCTTTGGATCGAACCCCAGCTGGACGCCGGTGACCCCATGCGTTTCCAGAAAGGGCATTGCCTTTGCCGCGCCGCCGCGGTCAATCGAGACCAGCAGCACCGTGACCTCGTCACCGGCAAGCGCGGCGGCGGCGCGCGACAATGCCGGCAGCTCGGCAATGCAGGGGGCACACCAGGTCGCCCAGACATTGATCAGCAGCGGCCGGCCGGCGAAATCCGCGATTCTGATTTCGGCCCCCGTTTCGTCGATGATCGGGCTGGTCAGGTCCGGCGGTGCTTCCCGTGACGGCGCTTCGGGCGTGCCGGAAGCAGCCGCCAGCGCCAGCGGACCGACAGCCAGCATCAGGAACAGCAACAGGATCGGGGCCAGCAGCCGTTGCGCCGACACCGGTGTTTTTGGCTGTAAAATCGGCAAAAGCCGTCTATAACTCATGGAATTTTCCGGATTAAAGGTCGCCGACGAACCGGCGCGCGGACGGATCAGGCCATGACCAAGAAGGACATATCGCCCGACGACGGACCCTCGAAGTCTAGCATCTGGGGTGGCCGCTTCTCAAGCGGGCCGTCGCAGCTGATGCAGGATATCAATGCCTCGATCGACTATGACCGGCGGCTCTATCGTCAGGACATTGCCGGTTCGAAGGCGCATGCCACGATGCTGGCCGCCTGCGACATCATCACCGACGCGGACCGCGACGCGATCCATCACGGGCTGGACAGCATTCTTGATGAGATCACGCACGGCGATTTCACCTTTTCGGCCGCCCTTGAAGATATCCATATGAACATTGAATCGCGGCTTGCCGAACTGATTGGCGAGCCGGCGCGCCGGCTCCATACCGCGCGCTCGCGCAATGACCAGGTGGCAACCGATTTCAAGCTGTGGGTGCGCGAGCTGATCGATTCGGTCGATGCCGCGCTGGCCGAACTACAGGGGATCCTGCTGCGGCGGGCCGAGGAACATGCCGACACGCTGATGCCGGGATTCACCCATCTGCAGACCGCACAGCCGGTCACCTTCGGCTTTCACCTCATGGCCTATGTCGAGATGTTCGGGCGGGATCGCGGACGCTTTGCCGATGCGCGCCGGCGGCTGAATGAATCACCGCTTGGCGCCGCGGCGCTGGCCGGGACCTCTTTTCCGACAGACCGGCACATGACGGCCGAATTGCTGGGCTTCGACCGGCCGGCGGCAAATGCCATGGATGCGGTTTCGGACCGTGACTTCGCCGTGGAGTTCCTCGCTGCCGCAGCGCTGTGCGCCGTCCATATGTCGCGGCTTGCCGAGGAGATGGTGATCTGGTGTTCGGACAGGTTCGGTTTCATCACCCTGTCGGATGCCTTCACCACCGGATCCTCGATCATGCCGCAGAAGCGGAACCCGGACGCGGCCGAGCTTGTCCGCGCCAAGCCGGGGCGGATCATCGGGTCGCTGAACGGACTGCTGATTGTGTTGAAGGGGCTGCCGCTGGCCTATGGCAAGGACATGCAGGAGGACAAGGAGGGCGTCTTCGATGCCGCCGACGCGCTTGGCATCGCCATTGCCGCGACGACCGGCATGGTTGCCGACATGACCGCAAGGCCCGATTCCATGCGCGCCGCGCTGACCCAGGGTTTTCCGACCGCCACCGACCTTGCCGACTATCTGGTGCGCGACCTTGGGCTGCCCTTCCGCGAGGCGCATCATGTCAGCGGCAGCATCGTCGCCATCGCGGCCGAGCGGGGATGCGATCTTGACGCGCTGGCCCTTGCCGACATGCAGGCTGTTGAGCCTCGGATCACCGCGGATGTGCTGGCGGTGCTGTCATGTGAGGTGGCGGTCGCGATGCGGCGCAGTTTCGGGGGCACGGCACCTGACGAGGTGCGCGCGCGGATTGCCGAGGCGCGGACGCGCTATGCGCTGGATGAAGGCTGAGCGGGAAGGAACATGACAATGAAGCGTTTCGGGTTTGCAATGCTGGTGCTGGCGCTTGTCGCCGGTGGACTGACCGCCTGTGGCAAGCGGGGCGATCCCTATCGCCCATCCGATATTCCGGCAGAATCCGCCGACAGCGCCTCCTGACACCGGCGGGGATTTCAGGGCATGACAAGCAGTTTTACGCGTGATGACAGCGGACGCCTGACCGTCGGTGGCCTTGTGCTGGAGGATATTGCGGCGGCGCACGGCACCCCGCTCTATGTCTATTCAGGCGACGGCATTCGCGCCGATTATCGCAATTTCGCCACTGCTGTGGCACCGGTCGGTGGCAAGGTGCATTTTGCGCTGAAGGCCAATTCGGCGCTTGGCGTGATCGCGCTGCTGGCCGCCGAGGGTGCCGGCGCCGACATTGTCTCGGGCGGTGAATTGCAACGCGCGCGCGCCGCCGGGGTGCCGGCCGACATGATCGTCTTTTCGGGTGTTGGCAAAACCACCGCCGAGATCGGCGCGGCGCTGGATGCCGGGATCGGCCAGATCAATGCTGAAAGCGCGGCCGAGGTCGAGGCCATCAGCCGCGTGGCGGCGACGCGCGGCGTTGTCGCGCCGGTAGCGTTGCGGGTCAATGTCGATGTTGCCCCGGACACGCACGCCAAGATTTCCACCGGCCAGCGTTCTACCAAATTCGGTGTCTCGACAGCGCAGAACGAGGCCGCCAACCTCTATCGCCGGATTGCCGGTGACCCGCATATCCGGCCAGCTGGCCTGGCGGTTCATATCGGCTCGCAGATACTTGATCTCGAACCGTTCGAACGCGCCTATACGGCGCTTCTTGATTTCGGCGCCACGCTGCGCGGCGAAGGGATGCCGGTGCCGACACTCGACCTTGGCGGCGGCATCGGCGTCGATTACGAGGCCGGCACCGCAACCGATTTCACCGCCTATGGCACCTTGGTCAGCCGCATCTTTGCCGATAGCGGGTTCCAGCTCGGATTCGAGCCGGGACGGTCGATTGTCGCCAATAATGGCGCGCTTCTGACCCGCGTGATCTATCTGAAGGATGGCGACAACAAGCGTTTCGTCATCGTCGATGCGGCGATGAACGACCTGCTGCGCCCGACCCTTTATGAGGCGCATCACGCGGTACTGCCATTGGCCCCGGCTGGCCCGGAGGAAGGCCCGGCGGATATTGTCGGCCCGGTCTGCGAGACCGGCGATTATCTGGCGCAGGACCGGATGATGCCGGCGCTCGCCGAGGGTGACGGGCTGGCGGTGATGTCGGCCGGCGCCTATGGCGCGGTCATGGCCTCGAGCTATAATTCGCGCCCACCCGCCGGCGAGGTAATGGTTCTTGACGGCACGTGCCATGTGCTGCGGCGGCAACGTGACATTACAGAATTGCTGGCCGAGGAAACCATTCCCGCCCTGTCCTGAAACGCCGCGCCGGGTCTGTGAATGACCACGCCCTGTTTAGGGCCTCACCACCGGATCATCACGCATGGTCACGGTGACAGTCGGCTCGTTGCTGGCCTCGAAGACAAGCTGCGTGAAAAACCCGCTTGCCATCGCCGGCCGGATCACGGCGTCATCCGGGCGGAGGATGCGGCTGGCCAGCGGCTCGCCGGACTCGGATACCACCCTGACCTCGAGAAGCGGGGCATGCGCGAAAAAGGCGGCATTGTTCTGCAAACGGCCGCTCAACCTCATGGTGTCACCGGCATAATCGGCCTTCAGATCGACAATGCGGAGATGCTCGGTGTCCGGGCGAACCGAAAGGCCGATCTGCTCGAACGCGCCGATCAGGCCCGGCGCGTAGGCGGTGATGGTCGCCCGCTCGACAATCACGCCGACGATGCTGCCAAGCAGCAGCAGCATGACAAGGAACGATCCGAGGACCGTGCGCAGGGCGCTGGCCATCTCTCCCGGCTCGGCTTCCTCGACCAGCATCGGCGGCACGGCCTGCCAGACATGCGCACAGACCGAACAGCGGACAGCCTGTCCGGCCTCGCCGATCTTCTCGCCATCGACCCGGAAAACCGTGTCACAGTTCGGGCAGGTCAGAAGCATTGACCCGTCTCTCCTTCTCATGCCTTCAATCTCGATACACCAAAGCCGGCCTTTCGGAAAGCCCGGCATCGGCACATGTGCGGTCATTCCGGCTGATTATGCCGGCCCGTCATTTTGCGCCGGCGGCCACCACAGAATGTGCTAGACTATTGTCATTATGCGGAAAGGCCGGTCTGTCATGGGCGGTCGAAACGGATCCGGAACGGCGAGGGCCACACCCTTGATGACGGCAATTGACCACGCGATATCCCGGCGGACGGCAAAATATCTTGCCCTCTATCTGGTGCTGGCCTTTGCATCCTTTATCGCCGGCCTGCAGCATTTTGTGCTGACACTTCCCCAGACACCGCAGGGCAAGCTGCAATTCACTGACGGGATCGTCGTGATGACCGGCGGGCAGCAGCGTCTTGATGACGGGCTGCGTCTTCTCACCGACCAGAAACGCGGAAAAATGCTGATCTCCGGCGTTGGTGAGGGTGTTAGCCGGGCGGTGCTGGTGCAGGAACTCGGGCTTGATGATCGCGCGGCGGAATTGCTGTTCTGCTGCGTCGAGCTGGATTTCGAGGCCAACAACACGCGCGGCAACGCCATCGCGGCGCGTGCCTGGGCACTCCGTCACAGCATGTACTCGCTACGGCTTGTGACAGCCAGCTATCATATGCCAAGGGCGTTATTGGTCTTCGCCCGTGAAATGCCCGAATTCGACCTGTATCAATGGCCGGTGACGCCAGCCGATCTGAACATCTCCGGCTGGTGGCGGGACCGCGCGATGATACGGTTGCTGACCCGCGAATATGCGAAATATCTGGCGGAAACAATTCGAATCTGAATCTGGCCCGGTCTGAAAATGGCCCGGTCTGAAAATGGCCCGGTCTGATCTGAAGCTGAACAGCGATGGTCAATATCGTGGGCGGAGTCGGATTCCGGCCCTAGCTCTGACCTGCATCGATGATCGAACGGCGGATCTCGCGGGTGCGATGGAACAGGCTTTCAAGCTTGTCCGTCTCGCCCCACCGGATGGCCCGCTGCAGATCCGACAGATCCTCGGAAAAGCGCTGCAGCATCTCCAGCACCGCCTCGTCATTGTTGATGAAGACATCGCGCCACATCACCGGATCGGAGGCGGCAAGCCGCGTGAAGTCACGAAAGCCGGACGCCGAGAACCTGATCACGTCATTCTTCAGCTGGCTTTCCAGATTGACCGCCGTGCTGACAATCGTATAGGCGATCAGGTGCGGCAGGTGCGATGTCAGCGCCAGCACCTTGTCGTGATAATCGGCATCCATGCGCTCGGCGACGGCGCCGATGGCGGTGACAAAGCTTTCGAACCGCGCCACCTCGGCCTCCGGCACGCCACCCGGCAGGATCAGCCAGTAGCGCCCGTTGAAAAGGTCGGGAAATCCGGCCGCCGGGCCGGAATGTTCAGTGCCGGCAAGCGGATGCGAGGGGATCCAGTGAATGTCATCACCGACATGCGGTGTCACATCCCGGATGACCGACCGCTTGGTCGATCCGGTATCCGTCAGCACGGCGCCGGGCTTCATCGCCGGAATGATCCGCTCCGCCAACGCGCCAATGGCACCAACCGGCACCGACATCACGACCAGATCGGCATCGGCGACAGCCGCAACAGCGTCGGTGGTGAAACTGTCGGCGAGCCCGAGGCGTTTCACCTCCGGCGCCACATCGGCATCACTGTCGCACCCGACGATATGGCCGACAACACCGGCACGGCGGGCGGCCAGTGCCACCGACGATCCGATGAGACCGATCCCGATGACCGCCACCCTGCTATAGATCTCTGTCATGGCTGTTCCTGGTCGGGGGGTGCGGCAATCACGCCGACGACCCGATGTTTATCCGTAATGCCGGCAACCGGCGCCTCGATGCGGCCCGGCATTCTGTCGAGGACAGCACCATCATCACCCTGGCGGGCAACAAGTGTCATTTCGCTCTCGACCGGGTCCGCCGGGTCACGGCCGATCATCCAGGTTAGCGGCAAGGAATCCGACCGGTAGGGCGGCGTGCTGGCAATCAGGTGATAGCCCGTATCGGCCAGCAGCCATGAAGCCATTTCCGCCTCGCAGCTCTCCGGCACCAGCGCAAGACCGACCCCGGCATCAAGCTGCGATCTGACAGCGTCGAGGTCGGCGCATTCACGGATCGTGACCAGACCACCGAAATGCCAGCCCGCGACCGCCATTGCCTGCGCATGGACGGCCACCTCCAGCGAATTATCCTGCAGGGCCGTGCTTGCCGTCATCAGCTGGCGCCAGACATTCGCCACCAGCTGGCGCGGCAAATCGGGCGCGGCAGCCGCAAGCCGTTCGATCACCGCCGCCTCGCGTCCCGGCCGATAGGCCACGCCACCCTGCTTTGCCGCGATGATGTCGCCGGCAAGCGTCATGCGGCGGCGCACCAGCGCCAGGATGTCATCATCCAGCCGGTTGATGGTCGCTCGCAGATCATTCAGATGGTCGGTCATAAGTCAGGCAATAACATGGTACAGGACGGGGTGGCACACCACATCACCGGCCGGGCTCGTCTCCGGTTCTGTCGCGCCTCAGCCTCTATAGCAGACAGACTGCCGCCGGTGCCAGATAATCGTGAAGGCATGACGGGGTGCCCGATCATGATGAGGACGACAAGCCGGGGCCTGTTAGTCCGTCCCCTCACGGATCGCGCCGGTCGGGCGCGGTGCAAGTTTGCGTGCAATCGCGGATTTCGCGGTGCGCTGGCGGCCGGTCTGCCCGGCCGGCGCATAGAGATTCTTTTCGGCCTCGATCACCAGAACGCCGCCGATACCGGGGGACCAGTTCCGGCCAAGCCGTTCGATCTGCGGGCCCATTCTGAGAAACAGGCCGGGCGCTGCCGGTGGGGTGAACAGGATTGTCCGTGCCTCGACCGGGGTGAAGCCATGTTCCAGGAGAAGGTGCCTTAGCTGGCCACGCGAATAGGGCCGGCCATGGCCGAATGGCGTCTTCTCGGCGCGCGCCCAGAGGCCGTTGCGGTTCGGCACCATCACCATCAGCCGCCCCGACCCGTCAAGAACACGCCAGCATTCATCAAGGAGGCGGCTGGGATTCGGATCGAACTCCAATGCGTGAAGCAACAGCAGCCGGTCGAGTTGCACGTTCTGGACCGGCAGCGCGCGGCTGTCGACAAGCGCCGTCCGAACAGCCCCCTTTTTCGGCCATCGGCGCGGGCCTAGCCGCATCGGCATCAGCGCCAGTGCGCGTAGTTGATCCTCGGACCTGAAGACCGGCGGCGCATAGCCGAGCGCCGCGTTGCAGGCATTCGGGGCCCGGTTCCAGAAATTGGCAAGGGCGCGGCGCAGCCGCATCGCGACGTGACGGCCCTGGCGTGTCCGGTAATAGTCACGAAGCAGATCGGCATCCTCGAACATCGCTCAGCCCATGTTCGACAGTTCATAGGCGATCTGCCGGCAATCCTCATACGCCTCCGGCTTGGCGGTTCGCACCCGCACCGCCGTCACACCGGCAAGCGCCAACAACGAATCGAAGATCCGGCGTGCCAGCGTTTCCTGAAGATCGAAATGCCGCGATGTCGCGATATCGAGGATTGTGCTGCGGATCATATCGTAATTCAGCGCATCCTCCAGCCGGTCGGTTGTCGGCTCGCTTTCATCCGCCAGCAGAATCTCGGCATCGATCACCACCCGTTGCGGTGCCAGCCTTTCATGATCATAGGCGCCGATGCGGCAGGCGCATTCAAGCCCCTCGAGAAGAAAGCGGCGATGCAGCATGATCGGATGTCCCTCCTGCCTCACTGAAGTGTTGCGGCAATCCAGTCTGGCGTGATTCCACAGGCCTCGATCATATCATGCGCGCCGCCATCACAGAACAGCCCATAGCCTGTCAGCAGCACCGCCTGCAGGCCGGCCGCACGCGCGCCAAGAATATCGGTGTGAAGCGAATCACCGACCATCGCGACCCGGCCACGGTCGAATGGCCGGCCATAAACCTGTTCCAGCCGACCAAGGACAAGATCGAAAGCGGCGGCGTGCGGCTTGCCATACCAGCGCGGCACAATGCCGGTGGCCTGCATCGCCCGCACCGCCCAATAGCCCGGCTCGGCCGAGAAAGCTCCCCCCAGCGGGGCGCTGATATCAGGATTGCCGACAAGCAGATCACACCCGCCCCGCGCCAGCGCGCCCTCAAGCGCAGTCTGAAGCCTGTCATTCCAATCGGCTGAGCCGAGAAAGGCAAAGCACCGGGCATGTTCGAACAGCTCCGGATCAGCGGCAAACGTGACCTCGCTGCCGATACCAAGCGGCCGCGCCGCCGGGCCAAGCGGGGCCACCATCCGCCCGGCGGCCACCGCCGGCAACGCCGCCTCCAGCGCATCGCGGCTCGACACCACCTGCTGGCGCATGATCGGCAGCCCCCAGTCACGATATTTGGCCCAGCTCGCCTCCGCTCCCTGGCCAGCACCATTTGTCAGCACCATCACCGCGATATCGCGTGCCGCCGCTGTCTGCAGCAGATCATGGATGCCGTCGATCACGCTGGCGCCGACATTGATCACACCGAAACCGTCGAGAATCAGCGCATCGACATGCGGCAGAATATCGACAAGGCGGTCAACCTGGCGGGTCGGGACCGGCGGCGGCACAGCCGGCGGCATATGCGGGCGCAGCATCTCATACATGGCGATAACATCGTCCAGCGCGATGGCATCCGGCGCCGGAATGCACAGGCCGGCAAGCGAAACGGTCATGAAATCCTCGGCATTGTCGTCTTGGCAAATATTGTCAGGATGCACGGGTCAGGACAGCCGCGCCGCGGTGATGAACTCCCCGAAAGCCTCGCACCATATCAGCAACGCCGGGAAATCGCCAACCTCGACACCGGACGGCACGGCTAGGTCGAAATTGGTGAAGGCCCTGACCGGCCCGATATCGACCGACCGCGCCTTGATGTCAAGGAACGCGGCCTCGTCCTCGGCAAATTCCGGCGTCAGATAGAGCCGGTAATCCGGACCCGGCGCGATTCGCCCGTCAAGCCAGATCCGTTGCCGGCTGACATGGACAACCCCCTCGCCCCAATGGAAAGCATCGGATCCGGCAAGGTCACGGGCGAAGGTGCCACGCCGCTCGGCGGTGGTCTCGCGCTGTGCCAGCGCGGCATTGTCCAACCCCTTCTCGGCCGTCAGGATCGGCAGGAAATAGACACCAAGCGCGAAGCCGACCAGCAGTCCGGCGCCGAATTTCGCCGCACCGAACAGGATGATGTGCCGCCGCGCGACATCGAGGAGGGATGTGATCATGAAGGGAAAGCTCCGGTAATTGCCGATGACCTGTCGAAAATGGTGCACGGCCGAAGATGGAGTGCGGTCGAAGATGGCGCGTGATTGCAGTCGCCGATTCCATATGCCAGCATCCATGGCATGATAACCGATGCGGCGGCAGCGTGGCAGCCCCTGTTCCTGCCTGCGACATCACGATTGCGCGCGCGTGCCGCGGCGCGCAGGGGAGGCGCTGATGCGGCTTGACTCACTGGAGACATTCATTGTCGGCACACCACCGCCCGGTTTTGGTGGCCGCTATTTCATCTTCGTGCGGCTGACAACGTCCTGCGGGATCACCGGCATTGGCGAGATCTACGCCGCCAGCTTTGCCCCGCACGTTGTCTGCCGAATGGCCGAGGATATGTTCCAACGCTATCTCGAAGGCATGCCGCCCGACCGGATCGAACATTTCTGGCGGCGCGCGCATGGCTCGGGCTTCACCCATCGCCCCGACACCTCGGTCCAGGGGGTGGTGAGCGGGCTGGAAATGGCCTGCTGGGACATCGTCGGCAAGGCACTCGACAGGCCGGTATATGCGCTTCTTGGCGGGTTGGTGAATGACCGCCTGCGGACCTACACCTATCTGTATCCGGGCGAAGATCAGGTGGCGTCCGATTTCTATAATGACCCGCTGGCCAGCGCCGAGGCAGCGGCGGCGCGTGTCGCCGAGGGCTTCACCGCCGTCAAGTTCGACCCGGCAGGCCAATACACCGTATATGACGGGCGCATGCCCGATCTTGAGGCGCTCGACCGGAGCGAGACCTTCTGCCGCGAGCTCCGCGCCGCCATCGGTGACCGCGCCGACCTGCTGTTCGGAACGCACGGCCAGTTCACCGCCGCCGGCGCGCTGCGGCTGGCGCAGCGGATCGAGGCCTATGACCCGCTCTGGTTCGAGGAGCCCTGCCCCCCCGACATGCCGGAGGAAATGGCGAAGGTGGCCGCCGGCACCTCGGTGCCGGTGGCGACAGGCGAGAGGCTGTGCAGCAAATTCGAATTCGCCCGCGTCCTGGAATGCGGGGCGGCGGCGATCCTGCAGCCGGACCTTGGCCGGGCCGGCGGAATCCTCGAGGGTAAGAAGATCGCCGCGATGGCGGAAACGCGTTATGTCCAGATCGCACCGCATCTCTATTGCGGGCCGGTCGTCGCCGCCGCCAACATCCAGCTTGCGGCCTGCATTCCGAATTTCCTGATCCTCGAATCGATCGGCAAGATGGACGGATTTCACGCAGAACTGCTGAAGCGGCCGCTGCAATGGGAGGATGGCTATATCATCCCGCCAACGGCACCGGGACTGGGAATAGAGCTTGATGATGCCGTCGTCGCGGCGCATCCCTGGACCGGTGACAGGCTGCATCTCGAGATGGGCGATGCCCCGCACGACCCGAAACGGCACGGTCCTTTTGGCGGCGGCTGAACCGGCGCCGGACTATGGCCTGAAAGGCCGGTCGAAATCCGCCTGAAATCCTTGCAGGGACGGGGGCAGGGACGGGGGCAGGACGGGGCGATTGCGGTCTTGACAGCGGCGCATCGAGGCGTATATTCCACCGCAATCCGCTTTGGGGTTCCAGAGCGGTATGTTTTTGTTTTCCACCCGGGTAATGACAGCTGGCGGGTAATGACAGCTGGAACGCGGCTCAGCCGGCGACACGCTGTCAGGGGCGAGGCCGTGAAAGGCAAGCCTGCGAAGGGCGCGGGAGGAACGAGGATGGAAGCCATGTATGCGTTGGTAAGAACAGGCGGCAAGCAATATCGCGTGTCGAAAGACGACACAATCCTGGTCGAGCGGATTTCCGCCGATGAGGGCGCGCAAGTGATTCTCGATGATGTCGTGATGCTTGGTGACGGCGACAAGGTGACAATCGGCACACCACGTGTTGAAGGCGCTGCTGTCAGCGCCACCGTGATGCGCCAGACACGCGGTCCGAAAATCATCATTTTCCGCCGCAAGCGCCGGAAGAACCATCGTCGCACCCAGGGTCACCGGCAGGATCTGACCTTGCTGAAGATCAACGCCATCGCCGAGGACGGCAAGTCGCTGGCCCCGAAGGCGGCACCCAAAAAGGCTGCGGCCCCGAAGACGGAAACCAAGACAGAGGCCAAGGCAGCGCCAAAGACGGCCGCCGCCAAGAAGACGGCCGCCAAGGCCGAGGCGGCACCGAAGAAGGCGCCCGCCAAGAAGGCCGCCGCCAAGAAGACGGCAGCGAAAAAGGCCGCCGCCAAGAAATCCTAGAACGTGATTTGGATCTGGCGCGCCCGGCGCGCCGACAGCTGAAGGGAGCTGGAACATGGCACATAAAAAGGCAGGCGGCAGCTCTCGTAACGGCCGCGATTCCGCAGGACGCCGGCTTGGCGTGAAAAAATTTGGCGGTGAGTCGGTTCTGGCCGGCAACATCATCATGCGCCAGCGTGGCACCAAGGTTCATCCCGGCGAGAATGTCGGCATGGGCAAGGACCATACGCTGTTCGCACTTGTAGAGGGCAAGGTTGCTTTCAAGGAAAAGTCGGGCGGGCGCATGTTCGTGAACGTGCTGCCAGCCGCCGAGGCCGCCGAGTAAGGCGCCGGTCGACAGGATCGGGCGCCGGTACAGGCGGTCTGAACAAGGGGGACGACGCAGGTTGTTCCCCTTTTTTGATTGCCGACAACCGCGCGGTGATGAACAGTATCCAGCGCAGGGCATTTGCCGGGTAATCCAGGATGAAATTTCTCGACCAGGCCAAGATCTATACCCGATCCGGACATGGCGGGCCCGGCGCCGTCAGCTTCCGGCGTGAGGCACATGTGCCGTTCGGCGGGCCGGATGGCGGCGATGGCGGCCGCGGTGGAGATGTCATCGCCCGCGCCGTGGCCGGGCTGAATACATTGATCGATTATCGCTACCAGCAGCATTTCAAGGCGCAGGCCGGCAAGCCCGGGGCCGGCCGTGACCGGTCGGGCGGTGCTGGCCAGCCGGTATTCCTGAAACTGCCTGTCGGCACACAGATCCTGGCCGATGATCAGGAAACGGTGCTTGCCGACCTGACCGAGGAAGGCCAAGAATTCATCCTCGCCAAGGGCGGAGCCGGCGGCAAGGGAAACGCCTTTTTCAAATCCTCGACCAACCGCGCCCCGCGCAAATCGCAGCCGGGCGAGACCGGGCAGGAAATGTGGGTATGGCTGCGGTTGAAACTGATTGCCGATGCCGGCCTGCTGGGACTTCCGAATGCCGGCAAATCGACCTTTCTCAGCACGGTTTCGGCGGCCCGCCCGAAGATCGCCGACTATCCCTTCACGACATTGCATCCGAACCTTGGCGTTGTCGGCATCGATGACCGCGAATTTGTCATGGCCGACATTCCCGGGCTGATCGAGGGCGCGCATCGCGGCGCCGGGCTTGGCCATCGTTTTCTCGGCCATGTCGAGCGGTGCCGCGTGCTGCTGCATCTTGTCGATGTCACCGGCGAGGACCCGGTGGCGGCATGGTGCACGCTTCGTGACGAGCTGGCGGCCTATGGCGGCGGCCTTGCCGACAAGCAGGAAGTGCTGGCGCTGACAAAGATCGACGCCGCGCCCGACGGCTATGCCGAGGATGTGCGCGAGGCGCTGCAAAAGGCCGGGGCCGGAATGGTGACGACATTATCGTCGGTCAGCGGTGCCGGGGTGCGCGACCTTCTTCGCCAGCTGATGCGCACCATCGAATCGGCACGCGAGGCCGAGGCAGCACCGCAGGAGCCGGTGCCATGGTCACCATGAACGCGGCCACCACCGCCATCACCGCGGCGCAGACCGTCATCATCAAGATCGGATCATCGCTTCTGATCGATGACGACAGGAATGCCGTCAATGCCGGCTGGCTTGGCAGTGTGGCCAGCGACATTGCCATGCTGCGCGCCGATGGCAAGAATGTGGTTGTCGTCTCCAGCGGTGCCATTGCACTTGGCAGCCGCGGCCTCGGCATCACCGGACGGACGCTGGCCATCGAGGAAAAACAGGCCGCCGCCGCCACCGGTCAGGTGACGCTGGCGCATGCCTGGCGCGAGGCGCTGGCGATGCATGATATCAGGGTCGCGCAGATCCTGCTGTCACCCGAAGATACCGAAACAAGGCGCCGCCATCTGAACGCGCGGGCCACCATGTCCTCGCTTCTGGGACTTGGCGCGGTGCCGGTGGTGAATGAAAACGACACCGTGGCAACAGCCGAAATCAGATTCGGCGACAATGACCGGCTGGCGGCCCGTGTCGCCGCCATGATCAGCGCAGACCTGCTGATCCTGCTGTCGGATATCGACGGACTCTATTCCGGCAATCCCCGCAAGGAAAGGGACGCACACCATGTCCCCGAGGTAACGGCGATCACTGACGATGTGATGGCGATGGCCGGCACGGCGAATGCCAGCTACGCCTCCGGCGGCATGGTCACCAAGCTGGAGGCGGCGCGGATCGCGATGAATGCCGGCTGCGGAATGATTATCTGCGACGGGCGCGGTGCACGGCCGGTCACAGGACTTATTACCGGCGACCGGCATACGCTGTTCCGTGCCGAGCACAGCCCGCTGACAGCCCGCAAGCGATGGATCGGCGGCGCACTGACGCCAAAGGGCCGGATTACTGTGGATACCGGGGCCGTGCGCGCACTGCGCCAGGGGCGCTCGCTGCTGCCGGCAGGTGTCGTGGCGGCGCATGGCGCGTTCGAGCGCGGCGACCTGATCGCTATCGAGGATGAGAACCGCCAGATCATCGGGCACGGGCTGTCGGCCTATTCGATCGCGGATACGCGGGCCATTCTTGGCCATAAAAGCAGTGAAATCGAAAATTTACTGGGATATCGTGGTCGGGACGAGGTGATTCATGCCGATAATCTGGCCATGCTCGAGCCGTGATTTCAGATGCCCTGACCCGTCACAGGAGCCATGATGACAGAGATGTCCAGGACAGGCAGCCATGCCGCCACCGACCATGCGGCCCATGCCGCCATGATTTCCGCGCTGGTCCACGATTCGCGCGCCGCCCAGTCGATAATGGCGCAATCAGGCTATGAAGCGCGGATTGCCGCGCTGACGCATGCTGCCGCGCGCATTCGCGGTGCCGTGGATGATATTCTGGCACGTAACGAGGTTGATGTGGCGCGCGCCGCCAAGAACGGCATCGGCGCCGCCTTCATCGACCGGCTGACCCTGACGCCGGACCGGATCGAGGCGATGGCGGCCGGTCTTGAGGACATCACCGGGCTTGGCGATCCGATTGGGCGCGAGCTGGCGCGCTGGACACGGCCGAACGGTCTCGACATCGCGCGGGTGGCGACACCGCTTGGCGTGATCGGGGTGATCTATGAATCGCGACCGAATGTGACTGTCGATGCCGCCGGGCTGTGCCTGATTGCCGGCAATGCGGCGATCCTTCGCGGCGGGTCCGACAGCCGCGAGACGTCGGCCTTTCTGGCCGGGCTGATGGCGGACGGCCTTGCCGGGGCCGGCCTGCCGCCCCACGCCGTGCAGATGGTGCCGACAGATGACCGCGGGGCCGTCGGCGCGATGCTGGCGGCAAGCGGCGAGATCGACGTCATCATCCCGCGTGGTGGCCGATCGCTTGTCGAGCGGGTGCAGACCGAGGCGCGGGTGCCGGTATTCGCCCATCTCGAGGGAATCTGCCATCTGTATGTGGATGAAGCCGCCGATCCCGGCAAGGCGGTCGAGATCGCGGTCAACGCCAAGATGCGGCGCACCGGAATCTGCGGTGCCGCCGAAACGATCCTTGTCGATGAAAAGGTGGCTCCCGCCCTGCTGCCCGCCATTGCCACGGCGCTGCAGGAGGCAGGATGCGAGATTCGCGGCGATGCAGCGGCCTGCGGGCTTGTTGGCGGTGCCGTGCCGGCCGATGAGGCCGACTGGTCGACCGAATATCTGGACAGTATCATTTCGGTGCGCGTTGTGCCGGGAATCGACGCCGCCATCGACCATATCGCGACCTACGGGTCGCACCACACCGACTGTATCATCACCGAGGATGCGGGCCGTGCCGAGCGGTTCCTGCAACAGGTGGACAGCGCCATCGTCATGGTCAATGCGTCAACGCAGTTCGCCGATGGCGGCGAATTCGGCATGGGTGCCGAAATCGGCATCGCCACCGGCAGGATGCATGCGCGCGGCCCGGTCGGCGCGCACCAGCTGACAAGCTTCAAATATGTCGTCAGGGGCAATGGGCAGACCCGCCCCTGATCACGGCCGCTACCGGCGCCACCGGATGCCGCAGCTGTTCCATGACCGGCGGCGGCTCCGGATCGGGCTGTTTGGCGGGTCCTTCAACCCGGCGCATGACGGGCATCTCCACCTCTCGGACCTGGCGCAGCGACAGCTTCGGCTTGACGAGGTGTGGTGGCTTGTCAGCCCGCAAAACCCGCTGAAGGGTGAAGCCGGCATGGCCGATCTGGCGAAACGGCTTGCCGTAGCGCGCAATCTGGTCGCCCGTCGCCAGCGTGTGCGGGTCATCGCACCGGAGGTCGAATTCGGATCAAACCTGACTTTCCGGACCTTGCAGCGGCTTCGCGCACGCTGCCCTGAACATGGTTTCATCTGGCTCATGGGGGCCGACAATCTGGTCGGTTTCGCGGCCTGGCAGCGTCACGATGTCATCGCCAGAACCATGCCCATTGCGGTGATTGACCGGCCGGGCTATTCTTATCCTGCGTTGAGGACAGGAGCGGCGCTCCTGCGCCGCCGGATCACGCCGCGGCAGATGGCGAGGGAACTCGCGTCATCACAGCGGGACCGGATCGGGTGGTGTTTCATCGCTGGGCGCCGGCACCATGCGTCGGCAACAGCTCTGCGGCAGGCTGGGAGACAGGCCGGACGGCAGGGCGCAAAAGCGGAGAAAAACGATTAGCAGAATGCAATCGAATCCGGATCCCGACCAGATCCTTGAATTGGTCACCGCCTCCCTCGATAGCGATAAAGCTGAAGACGTTATTGCCATCCCCTTGCATGGCAAATCGTCAATGGCTGACCATATGGTCATTGCCAGTGGCAGTTCGTCGCGCCAGGTGGCGGCCATGGCCGAGCATCTCGAACAGCGGTTGAAGCAGGCCGGTGTCGAGGTTCTGGGGCTGGAGGGCATGCGGCAGGCCGACTGGGTGCTGATCGACGCGAATGACGTCATCATCCACCTGTTCCGTCCCGAAGTCCGTGAATTCTACGGGCTTGAGCGGATGTGGGCCAATGACGGGCCGCAGGAGATCGTCACCGTCAGCAGCTAGGCCTGCCGCGGTGACGTTGTGGTCCTGCGCACCCAGGAGAGGCCAACCGCGCCGCTGACGGCGCGGCATAATCCCGGCGGGGCATAATCTGATGAAACTTGTCATTCTCGCTGTCGGGCGCGGCCGCGCCGTCCCGGAGCAGGCCCTTGTTCGGGACTGGCTCGACCGGCTGCCACAGGGTGGCGCAGTCATCGAGGTTGAATCGAAATTGCCGGCAGGGCCCGCGCGAACGCGCGACGAGGGCGAACGTCTGCTGAAGCAATTGCCGGCAACGGCACCGCTGATGGTCTGCGACCCGCATGGCCGTGACACTTCGTCCGAAGCTCTGGCCACCCTGCTGCAACGGCATCGCGATGATGGTGCCGGCACAATCTATTTCGCCATTGGCGGGGCCGACGGGCATGACCGGCGCGTTCTGGATCGCGCACAGGCCCGAATCGCCTTCGGCAGCGCCACATGGCCGCATATGCTGTTCCGCGCGATGCTGGCCGAACAGCTCTACCGCGCCAGCATGATTCTCGCCGGCCACCCCTATCATCGGGGCTGAACCCGCCCTGTCGTTACAATCCTGTACTCAAAATCCGGCGGGCGTTATAAGGCAATATGTCAAAAACAGATCCTTCCCGTTCCCGCCCGCCCGTTGTCCTGTGCATCATGGATGGCTGGGGTCTGCGCGCGGCGCCGGAGGCCAATGCCGTCGCTCTTGCCAGAACACCGGTTGTCGACGCTCTGGCCGCGCGCTGGCCGCGGGCCAGGCTTGCCGCCTCCGGTCCCGATGTCGGGCTTCCCGAGGGGCAGGTCGGCAATTCCGAGGTTGGCCACATGAATATCGGGGCCGGCCGGGTGGTGATGCAGGACCTTCCGCGAATCAACGCGGCGCTGGCCGACGGGTCACTCGCAGCGCATCCGGCGCTGGCGGCGCTGGCGGATAACCTTGCCGGCACCGGCGGCCGCGTTCATGTGATGGGACTGCTATCCCCCGGCGGGGTGCATTCGCATCAGGACCAGATGCTGGCCGTCATCACCGGACTTGCCGGGGCCGGGGCGGATGTGGTCGTCCACGGCTTTACCGATGGCCGCGATGTGCTGCCACGACAGGCCGCCGAATCACTGCCACCCTTTCTTGCCGCGCTTCCCGACAATGTCAGCTTTGGCACGCTGATCGGCCGCTACTGGGCAATGGACCGTGACCGGCGCTGGGAGCGCACCGCCGAGGCCTTTGCCGCGATTGTGAAGGCAGCAAGTCGACATCCCGCCGCGGCAGACCCGCTGGCGGCACTCCGGCATGCGCATGACGGCGATGAAGGCGACGAGTTCATCACCCCGCGGGTGATCGCCGGCTATGACGGCATGCGCGATGGCGATGCCCTGGTGATGATCAATTTCCGGGCCGACCGGGTGCGGCAATTGCTGGCCTGCTGGCTCACACCGGACGAGGTCGACGGGCCGGATGAAATGAATCGCCTGACCGCGCCGCGACTTGCCGGTGTCATCGGCATGACATCCTATTCGGCGGCGCTCGATGCGAGGATGACGACGCTGTTCGGCCCGCAGGCGATCGGGGATACGCTTGGCGAGGTCGTGGCCGCTGCCGGCCGCCGGCAGCTGCGTCTTGCCGAAACCGAGAAATATCCGCATGTGACCTTCTTCCTGAATGGTGGCGACGAGGCACCGGCGGCGGGCGAGGACCGGGTCATGGTGCCTTCACCCAAGGTGGCAACCTATGATCTGGCACCGGAGATGAGCGCCGAAGGCGTTCTGGCAGCGGCGCTGGGCAGCCTGGCCGGACATCGCCACGATCTGATCGTGATGAATTTCGCCAATCCCGACATGGTCGGCCATACCGGTGACCTTGATGCCGCCATCAGGGCGGTGGAAACGGTCGATGGCTGCGTCGGCCGGATCGCCGAGGCGGTGCTGGCGCAGGGCGGGCAGATGATTGTCACGGCAGATCACGGGAATTGCGAGGTGATGTGGGACGATGCCGCCAATTCGCCGCATACGGCGCATACAACCAACCTTGTGCCGGTGATTCTTGTTGGCGCGGCTGACGGCACAAATCTTCGTGACGGCAGGCTTGCCGATCTGGCGCCGACGCTGCTGGATCTGATGGGGCTGGCACGGCCGGCGGCGATGACCGGCCGGCCCCTGCATCACGCTGAAGATGGGTGAGGCGGCGCGTCCATAAGTCCGCGTTGCAAAAGCTGCAATCACCATTACATTAGCCCTATTGCCTGACTGCCCGGAAGGAGCCGAGTGAAATGCAAAACTGGACGCAAGTCAGCCGTCTCCGCCTGTGGCACGTGGCGATTTTCTGCGCCACCCTGTTTGTGGCCGGCATGGTCATCCCGACGCTGACGACGGCGCAATCCTCGTCAAAGGAGGAAACCTATCGCCAGCTCGGCCTGTTCGGTGACATTTTCCAGCGTGTCCGCGAGAGCTATGTCGACGAGATTGACGACCGCGACCTGATCGAGGCGGCAATTACCGGCATGCTGACCTCGCTGGACCCGCACTCGACCTTCCTTGATACCGAGAATTTCTCGGAAATGCAGGAACAGACAAAGGGGCGCTTTGGCGGACTCGGCGTCGAGATCACGATGGAACAGGGGATGGTCAAGGTCGTCTCGCCAATCGATGACACGCCGGCGGCGCGCGCCGGGCTGCAGCCCGAGGACTACCTGATCGCCGTCGATGATGAATCGATCATCGGCATGCAACTGTCCGAAGCTGTCGAAAAACTGCGCGGCAAGGTCGGATCAAAGGTAACCGTGAAGGTGCAGCGCGGCCAGCTGGAGCCGTTCGATGTCACCCTGGTGCGCGATTTCATCAAGATCAGGTCGGTTCGCTCGGAAATATTCGACGGGATCGGATATGTCCGCCTCACCACCTTCTCCGAACAGACAACACCGGGCCTGATGGACGCGGTTGATGATTTCTTCCGCGAGGAAGGCGTCGGGCTGAAAGGGATCGTGCTTGATCTTCGCAACAACCCCGGCGGCCTTCTGACCGAGGCGATATCCGTGTCGGATGCCTTTCTTGAGGAGGGGGAGATTGTCTCGACCCGCGGCCGCGACACTGACGGTGGCTCGCATGTCTATGCCAGGCCCGGCGATATCGCCCGTGGCCTGCCGATGGTGGTCCTGATCAATTCCGGCTCGGCCTCGGCCTCGGAAATTGTCGCCGGCGCGCTGAAAGATCATAAACGCGCGGTGATCCTCGGCACCCGTTCTTTTGGCAAGGGGTCGGTGCAGTCGGTGATCCCGATTTCCAACACCTCCGCCATCCGGCTGACTACGGCGCGTTACTACACGCCGTCCGGGGTGTCGATTCAGGGTCTCGGGATCGTGCCAGATATCGAGGTGGAGCTGGCGCGGATCGAACCTGTCGAAGGCGGTGTCGTTCGCGAGGAAGATCTGAAAGGTGCGCTTGATGGCAGCGAGGATAGCGACAGCGATACGAGTGCCGGTTCCGAAGATTCGCAGGATGACACGCCGGATGAACCTGTTGACCGGTCGAAGATCGACTACCAGCTGGCGCGGGCGCTTGATCTGATCCGCGGCGTTTCGGTCTTCGGAGCGTTGAAGCCGACCTCATGACCGACATTCCCTATGCAGAGCGGGGCTATCGGCCCTGTGTCGGAATCTTTCTGCTGAATGATGACCGGCAGCTGTTCGCCGGCCGCCGCATCGACAACCGGGCCGAGGCCTGGCAGATGCCGCAGGGTGGCATCGATCATGGCGAATCGGTCATCGAGGCCTGCCTGCGCGAGATGGAAGAGGAAATCGGCACCAACAAGGCGCAGCTGTTGCAGGAGCATGATGACTGGCTTCATTATGATATCCCGGAGCCGCTTGCCGACCGGCTGTGGCACGGCAAGTACCGGGGCCAGAAACAAAAATGGGTGGCGCTGCGATACACCGGCACGACCACCGATATAAATATCCACACCGCCGAGCCGGAATTTTGCGAATGGCGCTGGCTTGACCCGCACGCGCTGATCAACCTGGCGGTGCCGTTCAAGCGCGATGTCTATTCAACCCTGATGGAGAGCTTTGCCGGCCTGTTGCGCCCGTAGCCAGCCGAACGGAACCCCGACCACAAGTAACCCCGGCCACAAGAAAACCCGGCCACAAGAAAACCCGGCTCTGGGCCGGGCGTCCTTATTTGATTCTTGTGGTGCGTTACAGCGCGGCAAGCACGGCGTTCAGGAATTCGGCCTCGGCGCCGCTGGCGGCATCGGCCCGCGACTTCACCTCGTCGCGGCTTGCCTTGTCGAGATCCTCGGCGCGTTCGGTCAGGATGGTCACCGATTCGCCCGACACATCCGCCAGGCCGCCATCGATCATGAAGCGGTTGGCCACCTTGCCATTTTCATGCACCTCGACGATGCCGCGCACAAGGTCGGACAGCAGCGGCGCGTGCCGCGGCAGCACGCCGAACAGCCCCTCGGCGCCAGGCGCCACGACCATCTCGGCCGGTTTCTGGACCATGATGTCGGCCGGTGTCACCAGCTCAAGTTGCGTGGTTTCCGCCATTGCGCATGTCTCCCTTGGCGCCGGGGCCGCTTACGCGGCCTCCTGCATCAGCTTCTTGCCCTTCTCGACGGCCTCTTCGATGGTGCCGACCATGTAGAAGGCTGCCTCCGGAAGGTGGTCGTAATCGCCATTGATGATGCCGGCAAAGCCGTCAATCGTGTCCTCGAGACCGACCAGCTTGCCGGGCGATCCGGTGAAGACCTCGGCGACATGGAAGGGCTGTGACAGGAAGCGCTGGATCTTGCGGGCACGGGCCACGACAAGCTTGTCCTCCTCCGACAATTCATCCATGCCGAGGATGGCGATGATGTCCTGAAGCGACTTGTATTGCTGCAGAACCTCCTGGACGTTACGGGCAATCTCGTAATGGCGCTCGCCGACGATCCGCGGGTCGAGCATGCGCGAGGAGGAGTCGAGCGGGTCAACGGCCGGATAGATGCCAAGCTCGGCAATCTGGCGCGACAGAACGGTTGTCGCGTCAAGGTGCGCGAAGGACGTCGCCGGCGCCGGGTCGGTCAGGTCGTCGGCCGGAACGTAAATGGCCTGGACCGAGGTGATCGAACCCTTGGTTGTGGTGGTGATGCGTTCCTGCAGCGCGCCCATATCGGTGGCCAGCGTCGGCTGGTAACCCACCGCCGAAGGGATACGGCCGAGAAGCGCCGACACCTCGGAGCCTGCCTGCGTGAAGCGGAAGATATTGTCGACGAAGAACAGCACGTCCTGGCCTTCCTCGTCACGAAAATACTCGGCCAGCGTCAGGCCGGTCAGCGCGACGCGCGAACGGGCGCCCGGCGGCTCGTTCATCTGACCATAGACAAGCGCCGCCTTGGAACCTTCGCCATCGGTCTTGATCACGCCGGATTCAACCATTTCATGATAGAGATCGTTGCCCTCACGGGTGCGCTCGCCGACACCGGCGAATACCGAATAGCCACCATGCGCCTTCGCGACATTGTTGATCAGCTCCATGATCAGGACCGTCTTGCCAACGCCGGCACCGCCGAACAGGCCGATCTTGCCACCCTTTGCATAGGGGGCCAGCAGGTCAACAACCTTGATTCCGGTGACCAGAATCTCGGCTTCGGTTGACTGGTCGACATAGGCCGGGGCCGGACGGTGAATCGGATAGGATTTCTTCGCCTTGACCGGCTTGCCCTCATCAACCGGCTCACCGATGACGTTAAGGATGCGGCCAAGCGTCTCCGGGCCAACCGGCACGGTGATCGGGGCGCCTGTATCGACGGCATCCGCACCGCGGACAAGACCCTCGGTCGCGTCCATCGCGATGGTGCGGACCGATGATTCGCCAAGATGCTGTGCCACTTCCAGAACCAGCCGCTGGCCGTCATTGTCGACCTCAAGGGCGTTCTGAATGGCCGGCAGATGGCCTTCGAACTCGACATCGACAACGGCGCCGATGACCTGACTGATTTTGCCGATATTGTTTGCCATTTATCCTTACTCCGCGATTGAGTCCTGGTCCGTTACACCGCTTCGGCGCCGGAAATGATTTCGATAAGTTCCTTGGTGATGGTCGCCTGCCGGGTCCGGTTATAGACCAGCGTCAGTCGATCAATCAGATCGCCCGCATTGCGCGTCGCATTGTCCATCGCCGTCATCCGTGCCGCTAGCTCGGCAGCCGAGGATTCCAGCAGGGCGCTGTAGATCTGGGTGGAGATATTGCGCGGCAGAACCGCGGCAAGAAGCTCTTCCTCTTCCGGCTCATATTCGTAGGATACGCCCTGATCATCCGACGGGGCCGATTCATCAACCTCGGCCGGGATCAGCTTCTTCAGCGTCACTTCCTGCGAAATGGCGGATTTGAACTTGTTGAATATGACGGTGCAGACATCGAATTCGCCAGCCTCGAAACCGTCACGCACCTTGTCGCCGATCGATGCCGCATCGGCAAAGGCGACCGAGGTGCCCTGAATGCCCTCAAGCGCCTCGATATAGGAATCGCCAAGCTCGCGGCGCAGCGCGTCCGCCGATTTGCGTCCCACCATCAGCAGCTTGACAGTCTTGCCCTCGCCGCGAAGCCGCGCCACCTCGGTGCGGGTCTGGCGGGTGATCGCGCCGTTGAAGCCGCCACACAGGCCGCGGTCAGCCGAAACCACCACCAGCAGATGCGTCTTGTCCTGGCCATTGCCGACAAGAAGCTGCGGTGCCGAGGACGGGTCGGCCTTGGCGGCAAGCGAATTGATGATCTGCTGCATGCGATCAGCGTAGGGACGGCCACGCTCGGCCGAATCCTGCGCCCGCCGCAGCTTTGCCGCCGCGACCATCTTCATGGCCGAGGTAATCTTCTGCGTCGACTTCACGCTGTTGATGCGCGTCTTGAGATCTTTCAACGATGGCATGCATCAGGCTCCATGTTCCAGCGCGCGGCGGCGAACCGCCACACATCTGTTCGAACAGCTATCCTCAGGCAAAACTCTTGCCGAACGCCTCAATGGCGGCTCTCAGCTTTGCTTCGGTCTCGTCAGACAATTTCTGCTCGTCGCGGATCGTGTCGAGCACGTCACCGGCGGCGCTGCGAAGATGCTCCAGGAGGCCGGATTCAAAACGGCCAACATCGGAAACGTCAACGCCGTCGAGATAACCATTCACGCCGGCAAAGATCACGGCGACCTGCTCCTCGACCTTCATCGGGCTGTATTGCGGCTGCTTCAGAAGCTCGGTCAGGCGGGCACCGCGCTCGAGCAGTGCGCGGGTCGAGGCGTCCATGTCCGAGGCGAACTGGGCGAAGGCGGCCATCTCGCGATACTGCGCCAGCTCCAGCTTCACCGAGCCGGCAACCTGTTTCATCGCCTTGATCTGCGCGGCCGAACCAACACGGCTGACCGACAGGCCGACATTCACCGCCGGGCGGATACCCTTGTAGAACAGTTCGGTCTCGAGGAAGATCTGACCATCGGTGATCGAGATCACATTGGTCGGAATATAGGCCGACACGTCACCGGCCTGCGTTTCAATCACAGGAAGCGCGGTCAACGAGCCCGAACCATTGGCCTCGTTCATCTTCGCTGCGCGCTCAAGAAGGCGGGAGTGAAGATAGAAGACGTCGCCGGGATAGGCTTCACGGCCGGGCGGGCGGCGGAGCAGCAGGCTCATCTGGCGGTAGGCCACAGCCTGCTTGGACAAATCATCATAGACGACCAGCGCGTGCATGCCATTGTCGCGGAAATATTCGCCCATGGTGCAGGCGGTGTAGGGTGCCAGGAACTGCATCGGCGCCGGATCAGAGGCCGTGGCGGCGACAATGATCGAATATTCCAGCGCGCCCTGCTCTTCAAGGGACCGTACGATCTGTGCAACGGTCGAACGCTTCTGGCCGACAGCGACATAGATGCAGAACAGCTTCTTGCCGTCTTCCTTGCCAGCCGCCTCATTGACCGGCTTCTGGTTGATAAAGGTGTCGACGGCAATCGCCGTCTTGCCGGTCTGGCGGTCACCAATGATCAGCTCGCGCTGACCACGGCCAATCGGGATCAGGCTGTCGATCGCCTTCAGGCCGGTCTGCATCGGCTCATGAACCGATTTGCGCGGCATGATGCCGGGGGCTTTCACCTCGACCCGGTTGCGGGTCACATCCTTCAGCGGGCCCTTGCCGTCAATCGGGTTGCCAAGCGCGTCGACAACGCGGCCAAGAAGGCCCTTGCCAACCGGCGCGTCAACAATCGACGCGGTACGGCGCACAACGTCACCTTCCTTGATGGCGCGGTCATCACCGAAGATCACGATACCGACATTGTCTGCCTCAAGGTTCAGCGCCATGCCCTTGACGCCGCTCTCAAACTCGACCATCTCGCCGGCCTGAACCTCGTCAAGACCGTGGACGCGGGCAATACCGTCGCCAACCGACAATACGCGCCCGACCTCGGCGACCTCTGCGTCGCTGCCAAAATTGGCGATCTGTTCCTTCAGGATTGCTGAAATTTCAGCCGCACGAATATCCATCACGCTATACCCTTCATAGCTGTTTCAAGCCGGTTGAGCTTTGTTCTGACTGATGTGTCGATCATCCGCGACCCGATCCGCACGACCAGGCCTCCGATCAGCGCCGGATCGACCCGCATGGAGAGCGAGAGCTTGTCGCTGCCGGCAATTTTCGCCACCGCCTTTTCGACACGCGAGCGGCGCTTGTCGTCAAGTTCGATGGCGGAGATGATTTCGGCCGAGATCTCGCCCCGACGGCGGGCATGCTCGGCAAGGAAGGCGGAAATGATCCGGGACAGGGCGTGCAGCCGGCCATTGGTCGCGACCGTGCCGACAAAGCGGACAGTCAGCTCGTCGGCGCCGCCCTTTTCAAGAATGGCTGTCATCGCCCTGGTCTGCTCCGACCAGGAGATTGCCGGTGACCCGGCAAGCATCTTCATCTCGTCATTACCGGCCAGAATGTCGGCAAGACTGGTAAGGTCGGCAAAAACTGCATCGATTTTGCCAGCGTCCTCGGCGAGTGCGTACAGTGCACCTGCATAACGGCCGGCAAGACCCTTAGCGCTAGAACTCAACGACGTGCCCTCATCAACAGGAATTTTTCACCATGGCGCAGGCTGTAACCGGCGCTGACCGGTGACCATTTGCACCGGTGAGGTGGCTATCATACCCGTGCCGGAAAGGCAAGCGCCGAAGCCGCCTAATTTGGGCAGGAAATCGGGCTCGCCACATCGCGCTGTCTAGAGAAAGCTGTAGGGGTCGATATCAACCTGCAGCTTGACGGCCGATGGCAGGGAGGCCGCCGCAAGCCAGGCCGCGATGACCGCCTGGATATCGACGGTCTTGTCAGCCCTGACAAGCGCCCGACCACGGTGCCGGCCGCGGAGGAATCCAAGTGGCGCCAGGCTTGGCCCGAAGATATCAACCCCGTGATAATGCGGGCGGTTGGCGTCAAGCGCCTGCATCGCCGCCTGCAGCCGCTGCGGGTCCGGCGCCGAGAGCACCAGCGCGGCGAGTCGCGCGAACGGGGGCATGCCGGCAAGGCGGCGCGACTGCGCCTCGGCCTTCAGGAATCTGTCCCGGTCGCCGGACAGCAGCGCTTCCATCACCGGGTTGGTGCTGTCCATCGTCTGCAGCAGGGCAAGCCCGGGCCGGCTGGCGCGGCCGGCCCGGCCGGCGACCTGGGCCAGCATCTGGAAGCTGCGTTCGGCGGCGCGCAGGTCACCGCCGGCAAGCCCAAGATCGGCGTCAACAATCCCGACCAGCGTCAGATTGGGGAAATGGTGGCCCTTGGCCGCCATCTGCGTGCCGATGATGATATCGACCTCACCATCAACAACCGACCGCACGAACGTCTCGGCGCTGCCCGGGCTTGCCACCGTGTCGCTTGAAAAGACGGCAAACCGGGCCTCGGGAAAACGCTGCAGCACCTCCTCGGCAAGGCGTTCCACACCCGGCCCGCAGGCCTGCATGCTGTCCTCCTCACCGCATTCGGCACAGCCGCTTTGCGGCCGCGCCGCATAGCCGCAATGATGGCATTTCAACCGCCCGGCAAGGCGATGCATAACCATCCAGCTGTCGCAGTTCGGACAGGTCACCTTGTGGCCGCAGGCACCGCACAGCGTGAGCGGCGCATAACCGCGTCGGTTCAGGAACAGCAGCGACTGCTCCCCGGCCTCGAGCCGCCCGCTGATCGCCTCGACAAGCGGCGGCGCCAGCCAGCGGCCGCGCTCCGGCGGCGTGCGCCGCAGATCGACCGCGGCAATCTCGGGAAGGCTGGCCTCGCCGACGCGCTGCGGCAGGCTGATATGGCGGTAGCGCGGCGGGTCACCGACCTTGCCGGCATTGACCCAGCTTTCCAGCGAGGGCGTCGCGGTGGCGAGAATGGCCGGACAGTTCTGCAGACGGGCGCGCAATATCGCCATATCGCGCGCATGATAGGTGACCTGATCCTCCTGCTTGTAGGCATGTTCATGCTCTTCATCGACCACGATCAGCCCGAGATCGGAAAAGGGCAGGAACAGCGCCGAGCGCGCGCCGACAACCACCGCCGCCTCGCCAAGCGCGATATGCCGCCAGGCGCGGCGCTTGCGCCCCGGGGCGACGTCGGAATGCCATTCCGTCGGCGGCACCCCGAACCGGTCCTGGAACCGCTGTTTCCAGGCCGCCGACAACGCGATCTCCGGCAGCAGGATCAATGCCTGCCGCCCGGCCGCCACGACCTTCTCGACAGCATCGAAATAGACCTCGGTCTTTCCCGACCCGGTCACCCCGTCGAGAAGCATCGGCGTGAACCCGGCCCCGAGATTGCCGGTGATGTGCTGCATCGCCGCCAGCTGGTCAGCGGTCGGCGGCGGGCCGGCGACAGGCTGCGGGCGCGGCGGCGGCGTGCTGTCACTGACAAGCAGTGTTTCCAGCGAACCGGCCTTCGCCATCGCCGTGACAACGCCGGCGCTGACACCGGCCTCACGCTGCAGATCGGCAGCCGGGAGCGCGCCGGCCACCGACAGCACTTCGACAATGCGGCGACGAGCGGCGGTCAGGTTTTCATCCGCAGGCGGCGTGTCCGGGCGGCGATAGATCTTGCGCTGTGGCGGCGGGTGCAGCGCCTGCGGCTGGCTCAGCGCCATTTTCACCACCCCGCCAATCGGCGCCATTGTCCAGCTGGCAACGCGTTCAAGGAAATCGACAAAGTTCGGCGGCAGGGGCGGCAACGGCGCGACAGCAGTCACCGGCTTCAGCGTTGTTGCCGGGACCGTGCCGTCACCCGGGCCGAGAACGACGCCGTTCAGCTGGCGCGGGCCAAAGGGAACGCTGACAATGCTGCCACGCGGCAGCGGCCCGAGACCATGCCGGTTATAGTCGAAGCTACGGTCGAGCGGTACCGCGACGGCGACCCGGACGGTTTTCTGGCTGCCGCCGGTTTCCGCTGTCGAGGTCATCCCCGGTACTGTCCCCATGTAACCGCCTCCATGTAACCGCCCCATGTTACTGGACAGGTGGATTTGCCACCTGTCATGCGATACACTCCGCGCGTCGGCACGGCCGATACCAACCTACACCGGAGAGCGGATTTCCTGACATGAAAATTTTCCTCGACAGCGCCGATATCGGCGAGATCGAAGCCCATATTGCCAGCGGCTTTGTCGACGGCGTCACCACCAACCCGTCATTGATTGCCAAATCGGGGCGCAACATTCTGGAAACCATCGCCCAGATCTGCGAGATGGTCGATGGCCCGGTCAGCGCCGAGGTGGCCGCGACCGATTTCGAGACAATGCTGAAGGAAGGAAAGAAGCTCGCCGCGCTGGCGCCGAATGTCACCGTCAAGGTGCCCCTGACCGAGGCCGGGCTTCGCACCTGCCGCGCCCTTCGCGAGGCCGGGACACAGGTCAATGTCACGCTGTGTTTCAGCGCCGGGCAGGCGCTGCTGGCGGCGAAGGCCGGTGCCACCTTCATCTCACCCTTTGTTGGCCGGCTGGACGATATCGGGCAGGACGGCATGGGCCTGATCGAGGAAATCTGCACCATCTATGACCAGTATGACATGTCGACCGAGGTTCTTGTCGCCTCGGTGCGCAGCACCCAGCATGTCGTCGATGCGGCCATGCTTGGTGCCGATGTTGTCACCCTGCCGCCGAAAATCCTGACGGCGCTCTACAAGCACCCGCTGACCGACAAGGGTCTGGCCGCCTTCATCTCGGACTGGGAAGGCACCGGGCAGTCGATCCTCTAGCGGCGGTGGCGGCGCGGCAGCAGATAGAGGCGCACCGGCTGGCCTGGCTTGCCTGGCTGCAGACCGAGCGGCGCTATGGCGAAAATACGCTTGCCGCCTATGCTGCCGACCTTGACGATTATCTGCGCCATGCCGGCGCCGATGCCGCGCCCGACAGGCGATGTTTTCGGGGCTGGCTTGCCGATATGGCGGCCCGCGATCTGGCGCGCAGCACGATGGCCCGCCGGGTTTCGGCGCTGCGTGGTTTCTACCGCTTTTGCGGGCGCACCGGCAGGATGACGGTCAATGATCTGAGCTGGCTTCGCGCCCCGCGGCCGCCAAAATCGGTACCAAAACCGGTATCCGAGGCCGACGCACGGGCGCTTCTGGCGGCGATCTTCCGGCGCCGTGGGGACGACTGGACGAAGCAGCGTGATTTCGCGCTGCTGATGCTTCTATATGGCGGTGGGTTGCGCATTTCCGAGGCGCTCGACCTGACCCGCGGTGACGCGCCGCTGGGCGAATGGCTGCGGATCACCGGCAAGGGCGGCAAGGTCCGCGACGTTCCGGTGCTTCCCGCCATCGCCGGGGCGGTGAACACCTATCTTGATGGCTGTCCGTTCGATGGCGGGGCGTCAGGCCCGCTGTTTGTCAGCGCCCGCGGCAATGCCTATGGCGCGCGGGCCGCGCAGCGGCTTGTCGAGACGTTGCGGCTGGAATTGAATCTGCCGGCGCATGTGACACCGCATGCGCTTCGCCATGCCTTCGCCACGCATCTTCTTGGCAATGGCGCCGATCTCCGGGCGATCCAGGAACTTCTCGGCCATGCCAGCCTGTCGACAACACAGCGCTACACCAATGTCGACGAGGCGCATCTGGTGCGCATGCATCGTGAAACCCATCCCCGCGCCTCGTGACGCAGCAACATCGTGGCGCCGGAAAGACACCTTACATGTGAATGGCGCGGCCATCGACCGCCAGCGCCGCTTCCTTGACCGCCTCGTTCAACGTCGGATGCCCGTGACAGGTGCGGGCGATATCCTCTGACGAGGCGCCAAAGGCCATCGCGGTGGCGCATTCATGGATGATCGTGCCGGCCTCATGGCCGATGATGTGGACACCGAGGACACGGTCGGTCTCGGCATCGGCAAGGATCTTCACGAACCCGTCAGCATGGCCCTGCGCCCGCGCGCGGCTGTTCGCCGAGAACGGGAAGCTTCCCTTGTTATAGGCGATCCCGGCCTCTTTCAGCGCCTCCTCGCTCTTGCCAAGCGTAGCCACCTCGGGCGCGGTATAGACAATGCCCGGCACCAGCTCGTAATCGACATGACCGGCCTGGCCGGCCATGATCTCGACAGCGGCAACGCCGTCCTCCTCGGCCTTGTGGGCCAGCATCGGCCCGTCAATCACATCGCCGATGGCATAGATATCCTCGACCGACGTCTCGAAGCGCGCATCAACCCTGATACGGCCGCGCCCGGTCATCGCCACGCCGGCCTCCTCAAGGCCAAGACCATCGGTTGCCGGGTGCCGCCCGACCGCGACAAGCGCCACATCGGCCTTGATGGTTTCCTCATCACCGCCATCCGCCGGCGCGACGGTCAGCGTCACGCCGCTCTTGCCGGAACTGGCCGCTTTCACCGCCGTCTTCAGGCGGAATTTCAGCCCCTGCTTCTTCGCGATGGCCATGAATTTTTTGGCGATCTCGTCATCCATGCCAGGCAGGATCCGCGGCAGGAACTCGATCACCTCCACCTCGGCGCCAAGTCGCGCCCAGACGGTGCCAAGCTCAAGCCCGATATAGCCGGCACCAATCACGATCAGCTTCTTCGGCACCTTCGGCAGCGCCAGCGCGCCGGTCGAGCTGACAATGCGCGTCTCGTCGATTTCGATCCCCGGCAGGCTGGAGGCATGGCTTCCCGAGGCGATCAGGATTTTCTCGGCCGTGTAGCTGCCCTTATCCTTGCCGTCGGTCAGCGTCACCTTGCCCGGCCCGTCGATGCGGGCCTGTCCCTGCAGACGCGTGACCTTGTTCTTCTTGAACAGGAAATCGATGCCGCCGGTCAGGCTGCCGACAATCTCGTCCTTGCCCTGCATCATCTTCGGCAGATCAAGCTTCACGCTGCCGACGGAGATACCCAGAGCGGCCAGTCCGCCACCCGCCGCCTCGGCATAATGTTCGGAGGCGTTCAACAACGCCTTTGACGGGATACAGCCGACATTCAGGCAGGTGCCGCCAAGGCTTTCACGCCGGTCGACGCAGGCCACTTTCATGCCGAGCTGCGCGGCACGGATCGCCGCCACATAGCCGCCCGGGCCGGCGCCAATGACAATCAGGTCGAATGCGGTCTCGCTCATCTGGGTCTCCAGCTTGCTTTCATTGCCGTACTGCCATCATGGGTCATGCCGCCATCAGGCGGGGGTGTATCAGACCCCGAGGACAAGGCGGCGCGGATCCTCGACAAGTTCCTTGATGCGGGCCAGAAAGGACACCGCCTCACGGCCATCGATGATCCGGTGGTCATAGGACAGCGCCAGATACATCATCGGGCGAATCACCACCTGGTCATCAATCACCACCGGCCGCTTCTCGATCTTGTGCATGCCGAGGATTCCCGACTGCGGCGGGTTCAGGATCGGTGTCGACATCAGCGAGCCATAGACTCCGCCATTCGAGATGGTGAAGGTGCCGCCGGCCATGTCATCCGGGGTGATCTTGCCATTGCGGGCGCGATCGCCGAAATCGGCGATCTGCGATTCGATGGCCGCCAGATTCATCGCGCCGGCATCGCGCACCACCGGCACGACAAGGCCCTGCGGTGTGCCGACGGCGACCCCGATATTGTAGTAATTCTTGTAGATGATGTCGGTGCCGTCGATTTCGGCATTCACCGCCGGAAAATCCTGCAACGCCTGAATCGAGGCCAGAACGAACATACCCATGAAACCGAGCCGGGTGCCATAGGCAGCCTCGAATTCCTGGCGGTAATCGGCCCGCATCGTCATCAGCGCCGACATGTCGACCTCGTTGAAGGTGGTCAGCATCGCGGCGGTGTTCTGCGCTGTCTTCAATCTTGTCGCAATGACCTGACGAAGCTTCGACATCGGCACGCGTTCCTCGCGCGCGGCATCTTCCGGACGCGGCGTCTGGCGCGGCGCGGCGGAGGCGGCGGTTGCGGCCGGGGTCGCCGACGCCCCTTTCATATGGGCAAGGACGTCGGCCTTGGTCAGCCGCCCGTCGACTCCGGTGCCGCGGATCGCGGCCGGATTGAGGTTGTTCTCCTCGACAAGGCGGCGCACCGCCGGTGACAGCGGCAAATCGGAGGCAGTCGCCAGTATGGCGGCGGGCGCCGACGCTGTCGGCGCCGGTGCTGCGGGGGCGGCGTCCGGTGCGGCTTCCGGCGCCGGGGTTGCGGGCGCGGCGCCTTCATTCAGGATCGCAAGGCTGGCACCCACCTCAACATTGGCGCCCTCGGCAGCGATGATCTCGCCAAGCGTGCCGGCGGCCGGCGCCGGCACCTCGAGTGTCACCTTGTCGGTCTCGAGCTCGACAACCGGCTCATCGGCAGCCACGGCATCGCCGGTCTTCTTGATCCAGCGGGCCACCGTCGCATCCGCCACGGATTCACCAAGAGTAGGAACTGTGATTTCGATCGCCATGGCGCTGCGGCCTCCTCGGTCGGGGGCTGTTTTCACCCCTGTTGTCAAACTTCGACGTGAACGGCCCCGTGCGGGCCGGTCTGTTCTGTGTCACCCGGCCTATGTGTCGGCCGACAGGCCGAGCGCATCGGCGACAAGCTTTGCCTGTTCGCGCTTGTGGCGGCCAAGCGTACCCGTTGCCGGCGAGGCGGCTGCGTCCCGGCCGGCATAGATCAGGCGCTGCTGCTTCGCACCCACCGTTTCCATCGCTTCCTCGATGAAGTCGCGGACGAAGGTCCAGCCGCCCATGTTGCGCGGCTCTTCCTGACACCACACCATTGTCGCGTTCGGTGTCTGTTCCAGCACCTCGATCACGGCCCGCGTCGGGAACGGGTAGAGCTGTTCAACGCGGATGATTTCGGTGTCCCACAGCTTCGCCTCGTCACGCGCCGCCGCCAGATCGTAATAGACCTTGCCGCTGCACATCACGATCCGTTTCGCCTTGCCGGATTTCACCTGTGTGTCGCGCTCGTCAAGAACACGGTGGAAGGAAGTGCCAGGCCCCATATCGGCAAGCGACGACACGCAGCCCTTGTGACGGAGCAGCGATTTCGGCGTCATGATAACCAGCGGCTTGCGGAAGTCGCGGCGCAGCTGGCGACGAAGCACATGGAAATAATTGGCCGGAGTCGTGCAGTTGACGACCTGCATGTTGTCCTCGGCGCACAGCTGCAGATAGCGTTCAAGCCGCGCCGATGAATGTTCGGGGCCCTGGCCCTCATAGCCATGCGGCAGCAGCAGCACCAGCGCGTTCATGCGCAGCCATTTCGCCTCGCCCGAGGAGATGAACTGGTCGATCACCACCTGCGCGCCATTCGCGAAATCACCGAACTGCGCCTCCCACATCACCAGCGCGTTCGGCTCGACCTGCGAGAAGCCATATTCAAATCCCATCACCGAGGCTTCGGACAGGGGGGAGTCGATGACCTCGAAATCCGCCTGGTCGGGCGACAGATGCGCCAGCGGCGCGTACCGTTCCTCGCTCGCCTGGTCGACAAGAACGGCGTGACGCTGGCTGAAGGTGCCACGGCAGGAATCCTGTCCCGAAAGCCGCACCATATCCCCCTCAAGCAACAGCGAGCCGAACGCCAGATGCTCGGCGGTGGCCCAGTCCAGACCTTCGCCCTCGCCGATCCGCGCCGCCCGCGTCTCGATGATGCGGGTCAGTTTCGGGTTCAGCGTCATATGCTCGGGAACCGTTGTCATCGTCTCGCCGATCCGGCGCAGCGTGTCGATATCGACGGCGGTCTCGCCGCGCCGTTCGACACCATGCGCGGTGCGCATGCCGGACCAGCTTCCCTCGAGCCAGTCGGCCTTGTTCGGCCGATAGCTTGTGCCGGCCTCGAATTCCGCATCGAGATAGGCAATCCGCTCATCGACAACCGCCTGCGTCTCGGCCCGGCTCATGATACCCTCGGCGACAAGCTTGTCGGCATAGATGGTACGCGTTGTCGGGTGTTTGCCAATGGTCTTGTACATCAATGGCTGGGTGAACATCGGCTCGTCACCCTCATTATGGCCAAAGCGGCGATAGCAGAACATATCCAGCACCACATCGGTGCCAAAAGCCTGACGAAACTCGATGGCGATCCGCGCCGCATGGACAACTGCCTCGGGATCATCGCCATTCACATGGAAGATCGGTGCCATCACCATCTTCGCGACATCGGTCGGATAGGGCGAGGAGCGCGAATAATGCGGGCTTGTCGTGAAGCCGATCTGGTTGTTGACGATGATGTGGATGGTGCCACCGGTGCGATAGCCGCGAAGCGCCGAAAAGGCAAAGGTCTCGCCAACCACACCCTGACCGGCAAAGGCCGCATCGCCATGAAGCAGAATGCCGACAACCTCGCGCCGATCGACATCATCACGTTGCTGTTGCTTGGCGCGGACCCGGCCGACAACGACGGGATCGACGATTTCCAGATGCGACGGGTTCGGCGCCATGCTGAGATGCACGGTCTTGCCGTCGAATTCACGGTCCGAGGATGCGCCCATATGATATTTCACGTCACCCGACCCGCCGGCATCCTCCGGGTTGGCCGGGTTGCCGAGAAATTCCGAGATGATGGCGCGAAACGGCTTGCCGAAAACATTGTGAAGCATGTTCAGACGGCCGCGATGCGCCATGCCAACGACGATCTCGCCAAGGCCAAGCTGCGATCCGCGCTTCAGGATCTGCTCGATGGCCGGAATCATCGCCTCGCCGCCATCCATGCCGAACCGCTTGGTACCGGTGTATTTCTTGTGCAGATATTTCTCGAATTCCTCGGCATCGACAAGGCGCTCATAAATCGCCTTCTTGCCGCGCTTGGTGAAATCGGTACGGTTGCCGATGGCCTCGATACGTTCCTGGATCCAGGCCTTTTGCGCCGGGTCCTGAATGTGCATGAATTCGACACCGATGGTCCCGCAATAGGTGCGGCGCAGCGTTTCGACGATTTCACGAAGCGTCGCGGTTTCAAGCCCGAGGACGTAATTGATGAAGATCGGGCGGTCCCAATCCTCGTCGGTGAAACCATAGGTCGCCGGATCAAGTTCGGGATGAAGCGGCTTGTTCTCCAGCGACAGCGGGTCAAGATCGGCAATCAGATGCCCGCGGATCCGGTAGGCGCGGATCAGCATCACGGCGCGAAGCGAATCCAGCGTCGCCGCCCGCATGTCATCGGCATTCATCCGCCGTCCGGCGGCATGGCCGGCGGCAACGGCATTGATCGAATCGGCCGGATCGGTGGCGCCGACGATGCGACTGGCGTTGCGCGCCCAGCTGGGGCCACGGTCGATTTCGGCACTGCTGTCGCCAAGCGCGTTCAGCTGTTCGAAATAGCGCGCCCAGCGCGCATCGACCGCCGACGGGTCGCGCCGCCAGGCGGCGTTCATTTCGGCAATGAAAGTGGCATTGGCCGCCGACAGAAAGGTCAGATCAAAGTCACCAGCCGGATCTGGCGGGGCTGGCACCTGCGCCGCGTCATCCATATGTAAAACACCCGTTCATGTTGTTTCCCGTCCCCAGTCTAGGCGCTGGCGGCTGAGATTCAAGCCATCAGCGTTTCAGACGCCCCGCGCCATGGCGCGGGTCACGGCATTGCCGATATCCGCCGGCGATTCCGCCATCTCGAACCCGGCCGCCTGCATGGCACCGATCTTGTCGGCAGCGCCGCCGCTGCCACCGCTGACGATGGCACCGGCATGGCCCATACGGCGGCCCGGCGGCGCTGTCTGGCCGGCGATGAAGCCGGCAATCGGCTTGCGCTTCGGCTGCGCGCTGTAGAAGGCCGCTGCCTCTTCCTCGGCCGACCCGCCGATTTCGCCGATCATCACAATCGCCTCGGTCTGGTCGTCGGCAAGGAACATCTGCAGGCAGTCGATGAAATTGGTGCCGTTCACCGGGTCGCCGCCGATACCGATACAGGTCGACTGGCCAAGCCCGACAGCGCTTGTCTGGGCCACCGCCTCATAGGTCAGTGTTCCCGAGCGCGACACGATCCCGATCTTGCCGGGGGTGTGGATGTGACCCGGCATGATGCCGATCTTGCACTCTCCCGGGGTGATGATACCGGGGCAGTTCGGGCCAATCAGGCGGCTCCGGCTACCGTCAAGCGCCCGCTTCACCCGCACCATGTCGAGCACCGGAATGCCCTCGGTGATGCAGATGATCAGCGGCATGCCGGCATCAATGGCTTCAAGGATCGAATCCGCGGCAAAGCGTGGTGGCACATAGATGACCGAGGCGTTGGCGCCGGTCTCGGCCATCGCGGCGCCAACCGAATTGAACACCGGCAGTCCAAGATGCGTCTGCCCGCCCTTGCCGGGAGTCACGCCGCCAACCATGATGGTGCCGTAATCAATCGCCTGTTCGGAATGGAAGGTCCCCTGCGAGCCGGTAAAGCCCTGGCAGATGACCCTTGTCTGGCTATTCACGAGAACTGACATGACTTTCCCCCGTCAGGCGGTGGCGGCGACGATCTTCGCCGCTGCATCGGCCAGATTGTCCGCCGGAATGATGTCGAGGCCACTTTCGGCCATGATGCGCTTGCCTTCATCGACATTCGTGCCCTCGAGCCGCACGACAAGCGGCTTGTCGAGGCCGAGCGTGCGGGCCGCGCCGACAACGCCCTCGGCGATGATGTCACAGCGCATGATGCCGCCGAAGATGTTCACCAGGATACCGCGCACATTCTCGTCCGAGAGAATGATCTTGAAGGCCTCGGTGACACGCTCCGTGGTCGCGCTGCCGCCGACATCGAGGAAATTTGCCGGCGAGCCGCCCTGCAGCTGGATGATATCCATCGTCGCCATGGCAAGGCCGGCGCCATTGACCATGCAGCCGATATTCCCGTCGAGCTTGATATAGTTGAGATCGAATTCGCTGGCGCGGACCTCGGCCGGGTCCTCCTCGGCGAGATCGCGAAGCTCCATCACCTCGGGATGCCGGTACAGCGCGTTGTCATCGAAGCTCATCTTCGCATCGAGCGCCAGCAGGTCGCCGGCACCGGTCACGACCAGCGGGTTGATCTCGATCAGGCTGGCATCAAGCGCGCTGAAAGCGTCATAGAGGCCATTAAGGAATTTCGGGAGCTGCTTTGCCGTCGCGCCGGCCAGCCCCATGACCCCGGCGAGCCGGCGCGCGTGATGCGGCTGCAGGCCGGTTGCCGGGTCGATGGCAACGGACAGGATCTTGTCGGGCCGGGTGGCGGCGACTTCCTCGATATCCATGCCGCCCTCGCTGGAGGCGATGATGGTGATCCGGCTGCTGCCACGATCCACAAGCAGGGACAGATAGAGCTCATCCCCGATATCGCAGCCTTCCTCGACATAGAGGCGCTTGACCTCGCGCCCCTGCGGGCCAGTCTGGTGTGTGACAAGCGTCTTGCCGAGAAGATCGGTGGCAACCTCGCGCACCTCATCAACCGAGGAGACAACCTTGACCCCGCCCGCCTTGCCGCGGCCACCGGCATGGATCTGCGCCTTCACGACATATACCGGCCCGCCTAGCGCGGTGGCGGCATCGACCGCCTCATCGACCGAGAATGCCGGCTTGCCACGCGGCACCGCAACCCCGAAACCGGCCAGCAAGGTCTTGGCCTGATGTTCATGGATATTCATCTGAATTCCCCCACAAAACGGACCTCGGCCCGCACCCGAACCTATTCCAGAGACTCGACAACCTCGTTGAGCGCCCGTACGGCAGCGACCGAATGGTCAAACATCGCCTTTTCCTCATCATCAAGCGCGATTTCGACAATGCGCTCGACCCCGCCGGCGCCAAGCACGACCGGCACGCCGACGTAAAGGCCGGACAGCCCATAGGCGCCATCCACATAGGCGGCACAGGGAAGCACGCGTTTCTTGTCGAGAAGATAGGCCTCGGCCATCTCGATGGCAGAGGAGGCCGGCGCATAGAAGGCCGAACCGGTTTTCAGCAGGCCGACGATTTCGGCGCCGCCATCACGCGTCCGCTGCACGATCTCGGCAATCCTTGCTTCGGTCGACCATCCCATGGCGATCAGGTCGGGAACCGGAATGCCGGCCACCGTCGAATACCGGACAAGCGGCACCATCGTGTCGCCATGACCACCAAGAACAAAGGCCGTGACATCCTCGACCGAGACCTTGAACTCCTCGGCCAGGAAATAGCGAAAGCGCGCCGAATCCAGAACGCCGGCCATACCGACAACACGCGCTGTCGGCAGTCCCGCGGCCTGCTGCAGCACCCCGACCATCACATCGAGCGGATTGGTGATGCAGATCACGAAGGCTTCGGGGCAGTTGTCGCGGATGCCGGCGCCAACCTGCTGCATGACCTTGGTATTGATCCCGATCAGGTCATCGCGGCTCATGCCGGGCTTGCGGGCGACCCCGGCGGTGACGATCACCACATCGCTTCCGGCCAGCGCCGCATAGTCGTTGGACCCGGCAAGCGACGCATCGAATCCCTCGATCGGGCTTGCCTGCGCGATATCAAGAGCCTTGCCCTGCGGAATGCCCTCGGCGATGTCGAAAAGCGTGACGTCACCAAGTTGTTTCAGGCCGGCAAGAAGGGCGAGAGTGCCTCCGATGTTGCCAGCGCCAACCAGTGAAATTTTGTTGCGAGCCATATCCTGCGGTTCCTGAAATACGTTTGGAATTGCGGATCGTCAGCAGCTGCGGGCGTGCGACGAAATGTTGCCGGTGGTTTACCGGAATCCACCCGTCTAAACAAGAAGAATTGCCGCACCCCGGCAACCCTGCCGGCAGCCACTGGCCGGCGGCCGCGATCTATGGCTTGCCATGCCGGCGTGTCATTTCCCCAAGCCGTGATCGCGTCCGGTCAAATTCAAAGGCGAAAAGGTGACCGTCATATAGCGTCTCGATCTCGCTGGCGGCCGACGCAATCAGAAATCGCTGCCGGTCATAGAGCGCATCGACAAGCCACATGAACCGCCGCGCCGACGCCTCGTTCCTGTCCGACAGCGCCGGCACATGATCGATGATCAGGCCGGCAAACCGACCGGCGATGGCCAGATAGTCACGCGCCGCCAGCGGCGCCTCGCACAGTGCCGCGAAACTGGCCCGCGCCACATCACCCGCCACCCGGTCGAAATGGATCTCGCGCCCGGCGACCCGGATGATGTCACCGGTGATCTCGGCCGTGCCGGCAAGCTGCCGGAAGCTGTCCGCTAGCGCGGCCTCGGCGCGCTGGTCATCAGGCACATACCAGGCCGGCAGCGAGGCCAGCATGCTGGCACGCCAGTCCTGCCCGGTGGCGATTTCGTGAATCGCGCACCGGGTTTTCAAAAGCTCGATGAAGGGAAGGAAGCGGTCGCGATGAAGGCCGTTCTTGTAGAGCTCGTCAGCATGCCGGTTCGAGGTCGCGACCACCGTCACGCCGCGATCGAACAGCGCCGTGAAAAGCCGTGCCAGAATCATCGCATCGGCAATGTCCCGTACCTCCATTTCATCGAAGCACATCACCCGGCCATGCGCCGCCAGACTGTCGGCCGCCGCCGCGATCGGATCATCGGCACCAGCTTCGCGGGCGGCATGAACCGCATCCTGTGCCATCACCATAAAATCATGAAAATGCAGACGGAACGGGCGAATGTCGCCTTGCGACAGGGCAAGCGCGCGATGGAACATGTCCATCAGCATGGTCTTGCCGCGCCCCACCCCGCCATGGATATAGAGCCCGGTGACCGGTTCCGCGCGCCGCGAAAGGCCAGTAAACCAGCGCCGCTTCGGCGCCTGTTGCAATCTTGCGATCAGATCATCGAGCGCCGTTGCCACGGCCATCTGGCCGGCATCATGCGTCAGGTCGCCAGTTTCAGTTCGGGCAGTGAGGGCGGCGCCTACTGTGGCGGGTGCGGCGGTGTCAGCCATTCATCATTCCGGCAGCCGGGTCAGGGCGCAGCGCGGTGGCATCACCGGCTGGCGATTTCGCTCTTGATGCTGGCAATGGCCTTGCCCGGATTCAGCCCCTTGGGGCAGGTCTTCGCGCAGTTCATGATGGTGTGGCAGCGATAGAGTGCAAAGCTGTCATCCAGCGCGTCGAGCCGCTCACCCGTGCGGTCATCACGGCTGTCGGCGACCCAGCGATAGGCCTGAAGCAGCACCGCCGGCCCCAGATATTCATCACCGTTCCACCAGTAGCTCGGGCAGGCGGTCGAGCAGCTGAAACACAGCACGCATTCCCACAGCCCGTCGAGCTTTTCACGCTCGGCCGGCGACTGGCGGCGTTCCTCGCCTGCCGGCGCGTCGGCATCCGCCTTCAGCCAGGGCTCGATCGAGGCCAGCTGGCGATAGGCATTGCTGAGATCGGGGACCAGATCCTTGACCACCGGCATGTGCGGTAGCGGGAAGATCTTCACATCGCCCTTCACATCCTCGATGCTTTTCAGGCAGGCCAGCGTGTTGGTGCCGTCGATATTCATCGAGCAGGAGCCGCAGATTCCCTCGCGGCAGGAACGCCGGAAGGTCAGGCTGCTGTCTTGCTCGCTCTTGATCTTGATCAGCGCGTCGAGAACCATCGGTCCGCATTCGTCGAGATCGATCTCGAATTTGTCGACACGGGGGTTGTCATCATCATCCGGCGACCAGCGATAGATCTGGAACACACGAACATTCGATGCGCCCTCGGGGGCCGGATAATGGTCCCCGGCGGTGATCCTGGAATGCGCGGGAAGGGTAAATTCAGCCATGATGTCGCCAGCCCCCATACTGCCTTGTTATCAACTGCCTTGCTATCTGCAGCCCGAACGCCCTGTAGAACTTGCCGGTCAATAGACGCGCGGTGCCGGAGGAATCGGCGCCACATCGTTGCTGAGCGTGTTCATCACAACCTTGCGGTAATCGAGACGCGATTCATTATTGTCGTCGAGCCACATGACCGTGTGTTTCATCCAGTTTTCGTCATCGCGCTCCGGCCAGTCTTCATGCGCGTGCGCGCCGCGTGATTCCTCGCGCTGGTCGGCCGACCGGATGGTGACGAGTGCCTGACCCATCAGATTTTCCAGCTCCATCGCCTCGATGAGGTCGGTGTTCCAGATCAGCGACTGATCCCTGATCCCGATATCACCCATCTGCGCGGCGACACGGTCCATGCTCGAGACGCCGTCGGCAAGGGTATCGGTCGACCGGAACACGGCGGCGTGTTTCTGCATCACCTGCTGCATTTTCAGACGGATCTCGGCCGCCCCGGTACCGCCCTTGGCGTGACGCATGCGGTCAAACCTCTCCAGCGCCTTGTCGGTCGCCGCCTGCGGCGCTGTGCGGGCGGTGCCGCCCGGTGTGCAGGTCTCGGCGGCGCGATGCGCGGCGGCGCGTCCGAAGACGACGATGTCGAGCAGTGAATTGGTGCCAAGGCGGTTCGCGCCATGCACGGACACGCAGGCCGCCTCGCCAATGGCCATCAGGCCCGGCACGATGGCGTTCTCGTCGCCATTCTTCACCGAGATCACCTCGCCGTGATAGTTGGTGGGGATGCCGCCCATATTGTAATGCACTGTTGGCAGAACGGGGATCGGCTCGCGGGTGACATCGACGCCGCAGAAGATCCGCGCCGTTTCGGTGATCCCCGGAAGCCGCTGATGCAAGGTATCGGCGTCGATATGCTCCAGATGAAGCATGATGTGGTCCTTGTTCGGACCAACCCCGCGGCCTTCATTGATCTCGATCGTCATCGCCCGGCTGACCACATCGCGGCTGGCAAGGTCCTTGGCCGTCGGCGCGAACCGTTCCATGAAACGCTCGCCCTCGGAATTCGTCAGATAACCGCCTTCGCCGCGCGCGCCCTCGGTGATCAGCACGCCGGCGCCATAGACACCGGTCGGGTGGAACTGCACGAACTCCATATCCTGGAGCGGCAGACCGGCGCGCAGCGCCATCGCATTGCCGTCGCCGGTGCAGGTATGCGCCGAGGTGCAGGAGAAATAGACGCGCCCGTAGCCACCGGTGGCGAGGACCGTCTGCTGGCCCCAGAACCGGTGCAGCGTGCCGTCTTCCATGCACAGCGCGATCACGCCGGCGCATTCGCCATCCTCGTTCATCAGCAGATCAAGCGCGAAGAACTCGATATGGAAATGCGCCTTGTGCTTCAGGCATTGCTGATAGAGCGTGTGCAGGATGGCATGGCCGGTCCGGTCGGCGGCGGCGCAGGCGCGGCGCGCCATCGACTTGCCGTAATCAAGTGTATGGCCACCAAAGGGCCGCTGATAGATCTTGCCTTCCTCGGTCCGCGAGAAGGGCACACCGTAATTTTCCAGCTCGATCACCGACGGAATCGCGTTGCGGCACATATATTCAATGGCGTCCTGGTCACCAAGCCAGTCAGACCCCTTGACGGTGTCATACATGTGGTACTGCCAGTTGTCGCCTTCGCCCATATTGTTCAGCGCGGCGCCGATGCCGCCCTGCGCCGCGACCGTGTGCGACCGTGTCGGGAACACCTTGGTGATACAGGCCGTGCTCAGCCCCGACGCCGCCATGCCAAGCGTCGCGCGCAGCCCGGCACCGCCGGCGCCGACAACAACCACATCATAGTGATGATCCGTAATTTCATAAGCCGACATCAGGTCAACCCTTCCTGTCCTTGGTCAGTTGCCGCGCGCCGTTCACCGGAGGCCATCACAGCGCGACGCTCGCGATGGCCCAGAGACTTGCCATGCCGACCAGCGCCGCCGCCACACGCACAATGCCGAGAACGACATGGCGGCCACCGGGCACCGAAATATAATCCTCGATCACCACCTGCAAGCCCAGCATGCCGTGCCACAGGCCGATGGTGACAAGCCCGGCGAGCGCCAGCGCGTTCACCGGATGGCCGACCAGCGCCAGCGCACCGGCATGATCGAGGGCACCGAGGCTTGCCAGCGTGATCACGAAATAGATCATCAGCAGCAGCACAACAACGGCGCTGTATCGCTGCCAGCGCCAATGCCCCAGTCCCGGGATGCGTCGCCGATACACAATGCCTGCCGGATGATCAGCCATGGCCTCTCCCCCTTAAGCCAGGATGGCAAGCCACAGGCATGCCGTCAGCAGGAACGTCAGGAACAGCACGATATGCCCGCTGCGATACACGTCAGGAATGGTCAGCCCGAACCCCAGATCCCAGGACAGATGCCTGACGCCATTCATCGCATGGTAGATCAGCGCCACCGAATACCCGAATAGGACAAATTGCCCCAAAGGATGCGCCACAGCCTTGGCCATCATGGCGAAGGACTCACCGCCAAGCGCCACCGCGACCAGCCATGCCGCCAGCACCAGCGTGCCGGTGGTCAGCGCAACCCCTGTTGCGCGGTGGGTGATCGACATCATCGACGTCAACTGCGGGCGATAAACCTGCAGATGCGGCGACAACGGACGCTGTCTCGCCATCACGGTCTTCCTGTTTGAATTAGCACCTTCCCAAGAGTTTTAGGGTGTCATGCCGACAATAGTCAATGCGAAAGCACGCCGCATATTGACGCTGCCCGGCCGTGGCGCGGGGGCGGCACAAGATTTCATTTGCCTAATCGAAAAATTCCGAGGACAACTCCCGGGTGATGAAGAATGTGCTGTCTATTCACTCCTCGGTCACTGTCGGCTTTGTCGGCAACAATGTCGTTGGTCCGGTTCTGACCGCTCTTGACCTCGCGCCGCTGCTTGTTCCCACGGTCATGCTGGCGGCACATCCGGGCTATGGGCGCCGGGTGGGCGATGCCGTGCCAGATCATATTGTCGGGGATGTCCTTGCCGGTCTTGGCGAGATGACCGAGATCGGGCAGATCGCGGCTGTGGTCTCCGGCTATCTGGGTTCGGTCGGGCAGACCGACGCCATCGCCGGATTCATCGATGCCTGGCGCACCGCCAGCACCGGCAGCTATATTCTCGACCCGGTCCTTGGCGACAGGGGGCGGCTCTATCTGTCCGAAGAACTGGCACAGGCGATGATCGAGAGGTTGCTGCCCCGCGCCGACATCATCACCCCGAACATGTTCGAGCTTGGCTTTCTGACCGGGATGCCGGTGTCTTGCCTCGCCACGGCAGAACCCGCCGCGCGGCAGCTGGTGACAACACACAGGCTGCAGGCCGTCATCGCCACCGGCATTGATAACGGGCCGGCCGGTGTCGGCGATCTGCTGGTGCCACGGTCAGGCGACAGCCTCTGGCGCGCGGCCGGCAGCAACGGGCATAATGTGGCTGGCGGCGGCGATTTGCTGACCGCCATTCTGGCCGGCCAACTGGCACGGGGCGTGACGCTTGAACCGGCCTTTGAGACAGCCAGCCGGACCACGCAGGAAATCATTGCAGCAAGCGCCTCGCCGCGCGATCTGGCATTGCTTGAGTATCTCGGCCATGTGGCCGCACTGACGGACCGGACACAAAGCTGACGGCCAGACCCTGACGAAACGCCCCTAACGACCAGACAGGCCGCGTTCGGCAACAAGCTCGGCGATCTGCACCGAATTCAGCGCCGCGCCCTTGCGCAGATTGTCCGACACGCACCAGAACACCATGCCGTTCTCGACCGTCGGGTCCTTGCGAATCCGGCTGATGAAGACGGCATCCTCGCCGGCGGCTTCATGCGGCGTGACATACCCTTCATCGGCACGGTGATCGATCACCGAGATCCCCGGCGATTCGCGCAGCAGTTCGCGAACGCCCGATTCGGTCATCGGTTTGTCGGTTTCGATGAAAACCGCCTCGCTATGGCCAATGAAGACCGGGATGCGGACGCAATGCGCCACCAGCTCGATCGCTGGGTCGAGAATCTTCTTTGTCTCGGCGGTCATCTTCCATTCTTCCTTGGTGAAACCGTCATCAAGAAAGACATCAATATGCGGAATGGCGTTGAAGGCAATCTGCTTGGTGAAATTCTCCGGGCGTACCGGGTCATTCACATAGATGCCGCGGGTCTGGTTGAACAGCTCGTCCATGGCCGGCTTGCCGGCCCCCGACACCGCCTGATAGGTCGAGACAACGACCCGCCTGACACCAAAGCTCTCATGAAGCGGCTTCAGCGCGACGACAAGCTGCGCCGTCGAACAATTCGGGTTGGCGATGATGTTGCGCCCGCCATTGCCGCGCAGCGCCGAATCGACGCTGTCTGCATTCACTTCCGGCACGATCAGCGGCACGTCCTCATCCATGCGGAAGGCCGAGGAGTTGTCGATGACGAGACAGCCTGCCTCACCGGCGCGCGGCGCGACCTCCTTGGCCGTGGCGCCACCGGCCGAGAACAGCGCGATATCGGCCTCGCCGAAATCGAACTTGTCCAGCGCGGTCACCGTCAGCACCTCATCCTCGCCGAACGACACCTCGCGCCCGGCCGAGCGCGACGATGCCAGCGCATGCATCTTGTCGACCGGGAAGTTGCGCTCGGCAAGCGTCTGCAGCATTTCGCGTCCGACGGCACCGGTGGCGCCGACAACAGCTACTCGATATCCCATGTCATCCTCGTCTTCATGACCCCGAACATTATGCCGGGTGTTAATATGATCCTGCCTTGCCGAGGCGTTTAGCGCGCCAGCCGGTCCAACGCGTCGATCACCGCATCGGTCATGCCGTCGGTGCCGGTCTGCGTGCAGCCGGGCGTCATGATGTCACCGGTGCGGCTGGTGGCCAGCGCCTTGTCGACGGCCGCCTCGAGAAGGTCCGCCTCGGCGCCCTGGTCGAAACTGTAGCGAAGCAGCATCGCAAAGCTCATGAACTGCGCGAGCGGGTTGGCGACGCCCTGACCGGCGATATCCGGGGCCGAGCCGTGGACCGGTTCATACATCGCCTTCGGCAGGCCGGTTTCCGGGTCGGGCGCGCCAAGCGATGCCGATGGCAGCATGCCAAGCGAGCCGGTCAGCATCGCCGCGCAATCCGACAACAGATCGCCGAACAGATTGTCAGTGACAATCACGTCGAACTGCTTCGGGTTGCGAACAAGCTGCATGGCGCAATTGTCAGCATACATGTGACCAAGCTCGATGCCGTCACCCTCGGCGGCATGCAACGCGGTCATCACCTCGCGCCAGAGAACGCCGGAATGCATGACATTGGCCTTCTCGACCGAGGTCAGCTTGCCATTGCGCTTGCGCGCCAGATCCATGCCGACACGGCCGATCCGCTCGATCTCGGGCGTGGTGTAGGCGTTGGTGTCGAACCCGCGGCGCGTGCCGTCGGGCAAATCCTCGATCCCGCGCGGCTCGGCGAAATAGGACCCGCCGCACAGCTCACGCAGAATCATGATATCGAGCCCGGACACCACGTCGGGCTTCAGCGTCGACGCCTCGACAAGCGACGGGAAGACGATCGCCGGCCGCAAATTGGCGAACAGGTCCATCTCCTTGCGAAGCCGCAGCAGGCCGCGTTCCGGCTTCAGATCGAACGCCAGATCATCATATTGCGGTCCGCCGACAGCGCCGAACAGCACCGCGTCGGCGGCCATCGAATCGGCAAGCGTCTCGTCGGTCAGCGGCGTGCCATGCGCGTCATAGGCGGCACCGCCGACAAGGCCTTCCTGTATGTCGAAGCTGATCGATTTGTGCTTTGCCAGCCAATCGATGATCCGCATGTTGGCCTGCATGATTTCGGTGCCGATGCCATCACCAGGCAGCACCATGATCTTTCGGTTCGACGCCATTTCGCCCATCCTTGCCTTGATATTATTATTGCGCGCGCCGCCTCAGAGCCAGGGCTTGTCGTCGGCGCGGGCCGCCTCGAAACTGTCGATCGAGCCGCCCTTTTCCATCGTCAGTCCGATATCATCGAGACCCTCCAGAAGACATTTCCGGCGGAATGGATCAATCTCGAAGGAAATCTCGACACCGTTCGGACGTTTGATCTTCTGCGCCACGAGATCGACTGACAATTCCGGATTCTCGGTGTCCTGCGCATCGGCCATCAGCGCGTCGCGTTCATCGGCGGTGACGATGATTGGCAGGATGCCGTTCTTGAAGCAGTTATTGTAGAAAATGTCGGCAAAGCTGGTCGAGATCACACAGCGAATGCCGTAATCAAGAAGCGCCCAGGGGGCGTGCTCACGGCTCGACCCGCAACCGAAATTGTCACCGGCAACGATAATCTGCGACTCGCGATACGGCGCCCGGTTCAGCACGAAATCGGGGATCTCGGCACCGTCCTTGGTGAACCGCATCTCGTCAAACAGATTGGCCCCGAGGCCGGACCGCTTGATCGTTTTCAGGAACTGCTTGGGGATGATCATGTCGGTGTCGACATTCAGGATGTTCAGCGGCGCGGCAATGCCGGTCAGCTTGTCGAATTTCTGCATCTCTCGTCTCCCCGTGCTAGCCCTGCATATCCCTGATATCGGTCAGATATCCGGTGATCGCGGCGGCTGTTGCCATTTCCGGGCTGACCAGATGGGTGCGTCCGCCGCGTCCCTGCCGCCCTTCGAAATTGCGGTTCGAGGTCGAGGCGCAACGCTCACCCTCGGACAGCTTGTCGGCATTCATCGCAAGGCACATCGAACATCCCGGCTCACGCCATTCGAACCCGGCCGCGGTGAAGACCGCGTCCAGCCCCTCGGCCTCGGCCTGTTCCTTGACAAGGCCCGAGCCGGGAACAACCATCGCGCGGATTCCCTCGGCAACCTGCCGGCCCGAGGCCACCGAAGCAGCGGCACGAAGATCCTCGATCCGGCTGTTCGTGCAGGATCCGATGAACACCGTGTCGATCTTCACATCGGTCAGCTTCTGACCCGGGGCAAGCCCCATATAATCGATCGCGCGCTGCAGCTTCGCCCGCTTGATCTCGTCCTTTTCCTTGTCCGGATCGGGTACGGCACCGGTAATCGGCAACGCATCCTCGGGCGAGGTACCCCAGGTCACCGTCGGCGCGATCTCGGCAGCCGGCAGAACGATTTCGGTGTCATAGCTTGCGCCCTCGTCGGATGGCAGCGAGCGCCAATAGGCGACGGCCTTCTCCCACATCTCGCCCTTCGGTGCCATCGGCTTGTCGGCAAGATAGGCGAAGGTCTTTTCGTCCGGCGCGATCATGCCGGCGCGGGCGCCACCCTCGATGGCCATGTTGCAGACCGTCATGCGGCCTTCCATCGACAGCTCACGAATGGCCGAGCCGGCGAATTCGATAACATGGCCGGTGCCGCCGGCGGTACCGATCTTGCCGATGATCGCCAGAATGACATCCTTCGCCGTGACTCCCGGCGCCAGATCGCCATCGACGGTGATGCGCATGTTCTTTGCCGGCTTCTGGATCAGCGTCTGCGTCGCCAGCACATGCTCGACCTCCGAGGTGCCGATGCCGAAAGCCAGCGCCCCGAAGGCGCCATGCGTCGCAGTGTGCGAATCACCACAGACGATTGTCATGCCCGGCTGGGTGAAACCCTGTTCCGGACCGATGACATGCACAATGCCCTGGCGCACGTCATCCATGGCGAAATAGGGAACGCCGAAATCGGCGGCATTGGTGGCCAGCGCCTCGACCTGGATGCGCGATTCCTCATCCTCGATGCCGACCGAACGGTCGGTCGTCGGGACATTGTGATCGGCCACGGCCAGCGTGCGGTTCGGTGCCCGCACCTTGCGGCCGGCATTGCGCAGACCTTCAAACGCCTGCGGGCTTGTCACCTCGTGAACAAGGTGCCGGTCGATATAGATCAGGCAGGTGCCATCATCCTGGCGATGCACGACATGGGCATCCCAGATTTTATCAAACAGGGTCTTTGGCGCCGACATGAGGTCCTCCATAAGGCTGCCGGCGAGGTCATCTTCCTGGCCGGACGTCGCCGTCAGGAGGAGGACGCCTCGCGGGTTGTTGTTTTCTCGGCAATACGGGCGGCCTTGCCGGTCCGGCCACGAAGATAATACAGCTTCGCGCGGCGAACGCGGCCACGGCGGACAACCGTCACGCCTGCCACCTGCGGTCCATAGAGCGGGAAGACGCGCTCGACGCCTTCGCCATAGGACAGCTTACGAACGGTGAAGGATGAATTCACACCGTCATTCTTGCGGGCGATGCACACACCTTCAAATGCCTGGACGCGTTCACGCGATCCCTCGACGACCTTGACGTCGACGCGAACCGTGTCGCCGGCGCCGAATTCCGGGATGGTGCGCTGTGCCAGCACCTTTTCCATCTGCTTCTTGCCAATGCGGTCAACGATATTCATCGCCCTATTCCTTCGCTTCGTTTTCCTGTGCCTGCGCCCGCAGGTACCTTTCCCATAAATCCGGTCGGCGCTTGCGCGTCTCCCGCCTGGCCTCCCCGGCACGCCATTCGGCGATCCTGCCATGATGGCCCGACGCCAGTATTTCCGGCGCCTCAATCCCGTTCCAGTTCCGCGGGTGTGTGTAGAGCGACGGCTCCAGCAACCCGGTCTCGAAACTTTCTTCGTGGTGGCTCGCCTCCTTGCCGATCACGCCCGGCAACAGCCTCACCACCGAATCCATTATCGTCAGCGCCGCGACCTCGCCCCCCGAAAGGATAAAGTCACCGATGCTGACCTCCATCATCCCGGCCAAGTCGATGACCCGCTGGTCAACGCCTTCATACCGTCCGCACAGGAACACCGCGCCATCGGCAGCGGCGAGTTCACGCACAAGCGGCTGGTCCAGAACCCGTCCACGCGGCGTCAGATAGATCCGCGGGCCGGGGGCGTCGGCAACATGGTCAAGCGCCGCCGCCACGACATCCGGCTTCAACACCATCCCGACACCACCGCCAAGCGGCACGTCGTCGACAGTTCGGTGCTTATCGCGCGCAAACTGCCGAATGTCCAGCGTTTTCAGCGCCCAGATGCCCTCCTTCAGCGATTTCCCGGCCAGCGACTCACCAAGCGGCCCGGGGAACATCCCCGGAAACAGCGTCAGCACCGTCGCCTGCCAGGCCTGCTCAGCCATCTGTATCACTCCGCCTGCCGGCACCCCGGCCTGCCAGTGCCCTGTCATCGGCCGGTGCCCTGTCCTCTGCCGGTGCTATGCCATCTGTCAGGTCCAGCAATCCGTCGGGAGGCGCCACCACCAAACGCCGCGCCGCCAGGTCGATATCCGGCACGAACTCCGCATCGAACGGCAGCATCAGCGTCGGCCCCTTTGCCGGCCTGACCTCGGCAATCTCGCCGGCACCGAAATCATGAAGCGCCACCAGCGTTCCCAGCATCTCGCCACCAACCGTCTCCACAGCAAGCCCGATCAGGTCGGCATGGTAGATCTCATCACTGTCTGCCTCGGGAAGGGCCGTGCGCTCAACCTCCAGTTCAGTGCCGCGAAGCGCCGCAGCACTGTCACGGTCGCTGATCTCGGCCGCCTTGACGATGACCATGCCGGCCCCGGTCATGCCCATGATGGACAGGCTCAGCTGACGCTCGCCGGCCCAGACCGGACCGTAGGCCGCAATGTCACGCGGCGCGGCGGTGAAGGGTTTCACCTTGAACTGGCCCTTCACCCCATGCGCGCCGGCAACCGCGCCGATCGCCAGACGGCCCGAGCTCATGATTTCTCGGCAGGTGCCTCTTCGGCCGGCGCTTCGTCAGCGGCAGCCTCTTCAGCCGGCGCCTCTTCAGCCGGCGCCTCTTCGGCGGGTGCCTCTTCGGCCGGCGCCTCGTCAGCGGCAGCCTCTTCGGCCGGCGCCTCGTCAGCGGCAGCCTCTTCGGCCGGCGCCTCTTCAGCGGCCAGCATCTTGTGCACACGCTCGGTCGGCTGTGCCCCCTGGCCAAGCCAGTGGGTGATCCGCTCGGCGTTCAGCGTGACGCGCTGTTCATGATCCTTCGGTACCATCGGGTTGTAGGTGCCGACACGCTCGACATAACGCCCGTCACGCGGCGCCGAAGCCTCGGCCACGACAATCCGGTAGAAGGGGCGTTTTTTCGCGCCACCACGGGCAAGTCTGATTTTCAAAGCCATGATTATTGGTCCTTTCGCAACGATTTATGGCTGTTCATTCTGGATATTCACTTCTTTTTGCCGGACGGCTTGCCACCAAGGCCGGGCAGTCCCCCGCCAAGGCCGGGCAAGCCACCCTTCAAACCTCCGAGAAGCCCTCCCGGCATTCCACCGGGCATTCCACCTCCAGGCATGCCGCCGGGCATGCCGCCGCCCATCAGGGCCTTCATGGCGGCAGCGCCGGTCTTGCCCCCCATCTTCTTCATCATCCGCGCCATTTCCTGATACTGCTTGACCAGCCGGTTCACCTCCTGAACCGAGGTGCCGGACCCGGCGGCGATACGTTTGCGGCGCGAGGCGTTGAGAAGCCCCACTGAAATGCGTTCCTTCTTCGTCATCGACAGGATGATGGCTTCCTGGCGGCGGATCATCGAATCGTCGATCCCGGCGGCGGCGATCTGCTTCTGCATCTTGCCGAGGCCTGGCAGCATGCCCATGATCCCGCCAAGACCGCCCATCTTCTGAAGCTGGCGTAGCTGGCTGAGAAAATCATTCATGTCGAACTGGCCCTTGGCCATCCGTTTGGCCAGCCGCTCGGCCTCTTCAACCTCGATTGTCTCGGCGGCCTTTTCGACAAGCGCGACGACGTCGCCCATATCCAGGATGCGGCCGGCCATCCGCGCCGGATCGAATTCCTCCAGCGCGTCCTGCTTTTCGCCGACACCGACAAGCTTGATCGGGCAGCCGGTGATCTCGCGCATCGACAAGGCCGCGCCGCCGCGCGCATCACCGTCAAGACGGGTCAGCACGATGCCGGTGATATCAACAGCCTCCTTGAAGGCCGTTGCCGTGGCCACCGCGTCCTGACCGGTCATCGCGTCGGCGACAAGCAACACCTCATGCGGATTGGTGAGCGCCCTGACCTCGCGAAGCTCGGCCATCAGACCTTCATCGATCGTGACCCGTCCCGCGGTATCGAGGATCAGCACATCGAAGCCCTGAAGCTGCGCCGCCTGCAGCGCCCGTTTGGCAATCTGCGCGGGGGATTCGCGATCCGCCTCGGGCAGCACGCCAACCTCGGCCTGCTCGCCAAGAATGCGAAGCTGTTCGCGTGCCGCCGGGCGCGTCACGTCGAGCGAGGCCAGCATGACCTTCTTGCGCTCGCGCGAGCGCAGGCGTAGCGCCAGCTTGCCGGCGGTGGTGGTCTTGCCCGAGCCCTGAAGGCCGGCCATCAGGATCACCGCCGGCGGATTCACGGCGATGTTCAGCGGTGCCGGCTCGCTGCCCAGCACCTCGACCAGCGCGTCATTGACGATCTTGATGACCTGCTGGTCGGGCCGCACCGATTTCAGCACATCGCTGCCAACCGCCTGCTCGCGCACCTTGGCGATGAAACTCTTTACAACCGGCAGGGCGACATCGGCATCGAGCAGCGCAAGCCGGACCTCGCGCAGCGCGGCATCGACATCCGATTCGCGCAGTGCGCCGCGCTTGCCAAGGGCGCTGAAAACGTCCTGCAGCTTGTCCTTCAGACTGTCAAACATGGCGCATGCCCTGTTGTTGTTGATCCTGCACCGGCCAGTGACCGGCATCTGCCCTGCCCATCACGTCATGCCGCATGCGCCTGTGGCATCCGTGCTCGAAAACTTCAAGGACGGACGGAACCCGCGAGGGTCTGGCAGCCAGCGATGGCGTGATGTGGGTGTGTGTTGCGCTTTTTCAGCAGAATTGTCAAGAATGGGGGATGTTTTTCACAGTCTCGAAACTTCTCGCCATATTGGTCGAGCCGCTGGTCTGGCCCTATCTGCTGCTGGTGCTGGCGCTGATCATGCGTTGGCGTCGACGGCGGCGGATCATGAAGAGCTGCGTCGGCGCGGCGTTGCTGCTGCCACTGCTCTATGGCTTCCTGCCGCTGTCAACGGCACCGCTGCGATATCTGGAGGACCGTCACGACATCCCGGCCCTGACCGGCCCGCCGGTTGACGGGGTGATCGTTCTTGGCGGCCATACTGCATGGGGCGAGATCTCGCAGAGCCGGGACCAGCCGCAGCAGACCCGCGCTGCGGACAGGCTGACAAAGGGGCTGATGCTGCATCGCCTGAACCCGGGCAGCACGCTGCTGTTCACCGGCTATGACGGCAGGCTGGCACCGAGCGGCTGGAGCGAGGCCGAAACCGTCCGCCGGCTGATTGCCGAGCTTGGCGTTGCGGATGACGACATCATCTATGAATCCACCAGCCGCAACACCTATCAGAACGCCGTCAACAGCCTGACGGTGGCGGTGCCGCAGCCGGGGTCGCGCTGGCTGCTCGTCACCTCGGCGGCGCATATGCCGCGCGCAATGGGGTCCTTCGCCGCCGCCGGATGGGAGAACATCATTCCCTATCCGGTGGATTTCCAGACCGGCACAACATCAGCCTCTGTCTATGATATGGGGGTGGGGACAGCGAGTGTACGGATATGGGTAAAGGAATATGTCGGACTGGCGGCCTACTGGCTGGCCGGCCGGAGTGCGACACTGTTTCCCTGACCACAAATCCGCAATCACGTCTCGCTCGACACGCCGGCAAGGGCGTTGGCAAAGTCACGCGCCTCGAAAGGCTGCAGATCATCGGCGCCCTCGCCAACCCCGACAGCATGCACGGGAAGCTGGAACTTTTCGGCAAGCGCGATCACCACCCCGCCCTTCGCCGAGCCGTCAAGCTTGGTGACGATCAGCCCGCTGACATCGGCAATGTCCTGAAAGGCGCTGACCTGGGACAGGGCATTCTGGCCGACCGTACCGTCGAGAACGATCACCGAATCATGCGGCGCGGTTTCGTCCAGCTTGCGGATCACCCGTACGATCTTCGCCAGCTCGTCCATCAGTTCGGTGCGGTTCTGCAACCTGCCGGCGGTGTCGATGATCAGGATATCGGTGTCCTGCGCGCGCGCCTGTTCCAGCGCCTGATAGGCCAGCGCGGCGGCATCACCGCCCTGCGTGCCGGCGATCACCTCGGTGCCGGTGCGCTCTCCCCAGATCTGCAGCTGTTCGATGGCGGCGGCGCGGAACGTGTCTCCGGCGGCCAGCATCACCGACTTGCCTTCCCGGCGCCATTGCTGGGCCAGCTTGCCGGCCGTCGTGGTCTTTCCCGACCCGTTGACACCGACAAGAAGCACCACATGCGGCCGGTTGCCGGGCTGCGGGACAAGCGGTGCCGCCACCGGTTCGAGAATTTCGGTGATCCCGTCCGCCAGTGCCGCAGCCAGCGCCTGCGCCGTCACCTCGCCATCGAATTTGTGACGGCGCACCCGTTCAGCCAGCCGCGCTGCTGCCGCCGTGCCAAGATCGGCGCTGATCAGCGCGTCCTCCACCTCCTCGATCGAGGCCGCATCAATCGACGAGCGACCAAGAAGCGACGACAGTGACGATGTCACCCTGGCGCTGGTCTTGCTCAGCCCCGAGGTCAGTTTTTTCAACCAGCTCATGTTACCGTCTTACCACCTTGAGATGCTGCCCGTCACGTGCAAGCACCGTCACATCGAGAAGTTGCCCCGGCGATGCCATCTCGCCCTCAAGCCGCATCCTGGCAAAATTCCGCCCATGGCCGGCATTGCCCGATTCCACGAGAATCTGGTCATGGCTTCCCGCCGCATTGTCGAGAAATCTGTCAAGCCGCTGCCCGCCATGCGCGCGCAGGGCGTTGGCCCGCTGCCGGATCAGCTTGCCATCAAGCTGCGGCATGCGCGCCGCCGGCGTGCCGGCGCGTGGCGAAAACGGGAATACGTGAAGATAGGTCAGGCCGGCCCGGTCGATCAGGCGCAGTGTGGCGTCATGCGCCGCTTCGCCCTCGGTCGGAAAGCCGGCGATCAGGTCGGCGCCGAACACCACATCCGGCCGCCGCCGCCGCGCCTCGTCGCAGAACCGTACCACGTCGCGCGCCAGATGCCGCCGCTTCATCCGTTTCAGGATTGTGTCATCCCCATGCTGCGCCGACAGATGCAGATGCGGCATCAGCCGCGGTTCGGCCGCCAGCACGTCCATCAGCTGCGAGTCGGGCTCGGCCGGGTCGATCGAGGACAGGCGAAGCCGTTGCAGGCGCGGTAGCGCGCGCAGGATCTCGCGAACCAGCTCACCAAGGCGCGGACGGCCCGGCAGATCGCTTCCCCAGGAGGTGATATCGACACCGGTCAGCACGATCTCGGCGCAGCCGCCATCGACAAGACGGCCCGCCGCCTCGAGGATCTGGCCAAGCCCGGCCGAACGGTTATTGCCGCGGCCATAGGGGATGATGCAGAAGGTGCAGCGATGATCGCATCCCTGCTGGATCTGCAGAAATCCACGTGTATGCGCACTGAAAGCGTCAAGCATGTGCGTCGCCGTCTCGCGCACCTGCATGACATCGCTGACGATGATTGCCTCACCGCCTGCCGCCAGCGACTGCCAGACCGGCGCCGTCAGCTTGTCATGATTGCCGACAACATGATCGACCTCGGGCATGGCATCCCATGTGTCGGGGGCGATCTGGGCGGCGCAGCCGGTGACGATGATCCGCGCCGCCGGGTCGTCGCGGCGCGCCCGCCGGATGGCCTGGCGTGCCTGGCGTTCGGCCTCGGCCGTCACCGCGCAGGTGTTGAAGATGATGGCGTCATTTATCCCGGCTGATGCCGCCTGGTCACGCACCACCTCGGATTCCCAGATATTCAGCCGGCAGCCGAAGGTTTCGACCCGCGGCGCGTTACGTTGCGCCATCGATCCTCTCCAGCCGTGATGTCTCCAGAAGGGCGTCCAGTTCGGGTGACAAAGTGCCCTGACAGACATACGTCACCGGCCCGGTCATCGTGACATGGCGGCTGGCCTCGTCCCAGTCGATCTGAACAGCGCCGCCATCCATGACGATCCGGTTGCGTCGTGGCCCCAGGCCACGCCGGACGATCGCCACGCCGACCGCACAGGCACCGCTGCCGCAGGCCATGGTGATCCCGACACCGCGTTCCCAGACCCGCATCCTGAAGGCGCCCTTGTCAATCCGGCTGACAACCGACAGATTGACCCGGTCCGGAAACAGTGCGTCATGTTCGACAAGCGGCCCCAGACGCCGAAGATCAACCGCCTCGGCATCATCGACAAAGACAACAGCGTGCGGGTTGCCAAGCGAATGGCAGACAGCATCGCCAAGCCCGTCAAGGCCAAGCGGCACCTGCAGCGTATCGACCTCACGCGCCAGTGGCACCTCGCGCCAGCCAGTGGCCGCCGGGCCCATATCGACGGCAATCTGGTCGCCACCGTCGAACCGCGCGCGAAGATGGCCGCCATCGGTTTCGATGCTGAGCTCATCGCGGCCGGTCTGCCGCATCACATAATCGGCGACGCAGCGCGTGCCATTGCCGCATGCGCCCGATGAGGATCCGTCATGGTTCAGGATGTCCATGCGAATATCGGCGGTCCCCGACTCGCGGATGACAAGAATCTGGTCGCAGCCAATCCCCAGGCGGCGGTCGGCAAGCACCCGCGCCGCGGTTGCGCCGATCAGCATCGGGCCGCCGTCACGCCAACCACCATCCCGCCAGTCGAAAATGATGAAATCATTCCCGAGACCGTGCATTTTCAGAAATTCCGTCATGGCCAGCCTATACGCCAAATTACGGCGAATGAAAAGCGGTGCGGAGCTAAAGCTCGATCACCGTCGGCACATGGTCCGACGGCTTTTCCACGCCCCGCAGATGCCGCTCGATCGATACCGACCGGATGCTGTCCGCCAGATCATGACTTGTCCAGACATGGTCGAGACGGCGCCCGCGATCACTCGCCGCCCAGTCACGGGCACGATAGGACCACCAGGAATAGAGTATCTCCTCAGGTCCGAAATGCGACCGGACGACGTCATGCCACCCGCCATCCTCGATCAGGCGCAGCAGCCCCTCGCGCTCGACCGGCGTATGGCTGACAACGTTGCGGAGCTGCCTTGTCGACCAGACATCCTCGGCCAGCGGCGCGATATTGAGATCGCCAACCAGAATGGCGTTCTGCGGGTTGTTGGCGGCGAAATGCCCGGTCATCTCGGAAATGAAATCCAGCTTGTGGCCAAATTTCGGGTTCGCCTCGCGATCCGGCACATCACCGCCCGCCGGAACATAGAAATTATGCACCAGCGGCCCATCATCGATCCGCGCCGAGATATGGCGGCAATCGCCACGCCCGGCCCAGTCCATATGGCCCGGCTCCGACAGTGGCAGGCGCGAGATGATGGCCACTCCATTATAGCTTTTCTCGCCCCGATAGGCGTGATGCGCCCAGCCGGCCTCGGCCAGTGCCGCCGCCGGGAAATGCGCATCCTCGGTCTTCGTTTCCTGAAGGCACAGCACGTCGATGTCGGCGGCGCGCAGGAAGTCTGTTACCAGATTGATCCGCAAACGCACCGAATTGATGTTCCAGGTTGCTAAACGCATGGCCACATTTTCCGAGGGTTGATAAGATAGAATTGTGATTGATTACGGTTGCGCTAGCAATTTATGGACCAGCCATCACATCATCACCAAGCGTTTCAGCCTCGTTTCTTTCTAGATGAAACTAGCTGATAATGTAATTGCGTATCCCTTTACATCCTATGGGTGGTTGTCGTGTCTTTCAATCTGGAGAGCAAGCTTAAAAAGGCCAAGAAGGCGTTTGCAGGCAAACATTTTTCAGACGCCAGAGAACTATACAGACAAGCACTCGAAAAATTTCCACAAAATGCCCACGCCCGGAAGGGGTATCTGCTTAGCCGGTCAGCAATTGCTGATAGCAATTTTGCCGCCACCCATCCACCAATGCAAGATCTTGAGCATATTGGCAAGCTGCTAAGCCGGGGAGAGGCTACGGAGGCGGCAAAACAGGCTTACAATCTGGCATCGCGGTTTCCCAACGCACACTTCCTGTTGAACCTTCTCGGGGTTGCCGCAACAAACATCGGACATGAGGAAAATGCGATAAAGGCATTCACGCGGGCCGTTCACCTCAAACCGAACTACCTGGAAGCGCGGGCCAATCTTGCGAACCGGATGATGGCGCAATCTCAGTTCGAGGAGGCGCTTCAGATTGTTGACGGAAGCCTGCAGTTCACACCTGATGATGCCATAAATCTTAATGCCATGGCCGTGTGCTTGATCCGCCTTAACCGATTTGAAGAGGCGCTCAAGGCAGGTCGCAAGGCGGTCGACGCCAATCCAGAGAACGCAGAGGCACATAATAATCTCGGCATTTGTTACCGACGCCTTGAAAGGTGGGAAGACGCCTCTCTGTGTTATCACCGAGCTCTCGAGATCAATCCTGGATTCACCAATGCCCTGAATAATCTTGGTCTGGTTCTGGTAAAGCAGGGGAGAGCCCCGGAAGGAATCGATCTATACAAGCGCAGTCTGGACCTGAATGGAACGTCGGCATCCACGCATGACAATTTGGGGCTGGCCTACCTGTCTCTCGGACAGTTTGACGACGCCATCCGGCATTTTGACGCCGCGATGGAGATTGGCGCAAACATGGTCGATGCCAGTTTCAACAAGTTCGTTGCGCTTGCATTGAAAAATAAGTTGCACCTTGCCTGGCCATACGCCGAATGTCGTTTCGATTCCCGCCGGTCTGTTCCTGTTGATTATCGCTACAAGGGCGAAGCACCGAAATGGGACGGAAAGACGCCTCTGCAAGGAAAAACACTCCTGGTTCATGCCGAGCAGGGCTTTGGCGATACGCTTATGTTCTTTCGATATCTGGAACATCTTACACCGTTGGCAGACACCGTGCTGCTTGCAGTGCAGCAACCACTGGAATCGCTGCTTGCGCGGCAATCAGTCGATTTCAAGGTCACTTCACTGGAAAAAATGTCTGTTGGTGAAGACGGAGCGATAGATTTTCAGTGCCCGATGATGAGCCTGCCCTACCTTCTGGGCAAGAACCTGGCGCCGTCCGAAGCACCAGAGCCATATCTCACAGTGCCTTCGCAGATCACGTCCATATGGCACAAACGTCTTGGACCCGCGGAGAGGCCGCGCGTCGGATTTGCCTTTCGGGGCAATCCGGACCATCAAAATAACAAGAATCGGAGCATGGATCTGAAGACGTTGCTCACAGCGTTGCCGGATGGAGCGGATTACCATTTTCTTGGTATCGACCTGAGCCAAGACGAGCTGGACCTGTTTGCAACCCGTTCCAACCTGCATTCTCATACCGAATTTCTACATGATTTCAGTGAAACAGCAGGTCTCGTTTCGCTAATGGATCACGTGGTGACAGTCGATACCTCGGTCGCCCATCTTGCCGGCGCGCTCGGTATCAAAACAAGCTTACTCCTTGCTTTTATACCGGACTGGCGATGGGGCGCGGACGTTCGACAAAGCAACTGGTACCGGTCGGTCAGCCTTTTCCGGCAGGAAACACCCGGGGACTGGGCGACACCCGCGGCCGAAGTGGCCTCACTCCTGCGCGGTTCCTTCGGATAGGCGCATTTCCAGCGTCAGTTGGAAAGAGGATAGTCGGATTTCGCGAAGAACTTGTTTTCGTATTTATGGCCGAAACGCATGTTCTGCAGCGTCACTGTCGTCGCCACATCGGCCGCATCGCGGATCGTCCAGCGGCGCAGCTCGAAAGGCCGGTTGGTGAATTCGAGGGTCAGCTCGCCGGCGGCCTCGCCGACATCGCGCTTCAGGGTGATCCGCGTGATTCCGTCCTGCACGACATGCGTGGTCGTGAAATCCTTCGAGCGCAGCAGCACCTCGTCCTGCAGGATCAACGACAATGGCGTCTCGCTGATCGGATAGCTTGTCACCGTCTTGTCCTTTGGCCGGTCAACATGAAGCCATACCGGCGTGGTCAGCAGGATCAGCGGTTCCTCGAGATCATAGATCACCTTCATCCGGTGTGGACGGCGCAGATGCAGCTCACCGGTGGCGCTGGTGCCATCGGATGCCACCTGAATGAAATCGGCGCGCATCGTGCTGATGCCGTCAAACCAGGCCTCGGCGCGCGCGACCGGATCATTCGATGCGGCAAGACCGGCCGACATCAGCATGACGCCAAGAAGGCCAGCCAGGATCCCGCTAAAGACCCGGGTAAAAGCCTTGGTAAAAACCTTGGTAAAAACCCCGGCAACAAGCCCGCAAAGACCCCCGCCACGCCGTGACATCCGGCATCTGTCGACCATCACAGTCATCTACTGCCCATCCCCTTCGGTCACCAGCACCTCACGCTTGCCAACATGGTTGGCGGCGCTGATGATGCCGTTGCCTTCCATCTCCTCGATGATGGTTGCGGCCCGATTATAACCGATCTTCAGATGTCTTTGCACAAAGCTTGTCGAGGCTTTCTGTTCACGGACGACAAGCTGCACCGCCTGGTCATAGAGGCTGCTGCCCTCGCCGAGAAGATCGCCGGTGGCGCCAGCCGTCGCCCCGGCCTCCTCCTCCTCGGCGACGACCTTGTCGTTGTAATCCGGTTCGCCCTGCTTGCGAAGGAAGTTCGCCACCGCCTCGACCTCATTGTCGGAGACGAACGGTCCATGCACCCGCATCACGCGCCCGCCACCTTCCATGAACAGCATGTCACCACGGCCAAGAAGCTGTTCGGCGCCCTGCTCGCCAAGGATCGTCCGGCTGTCGATCCGCGAGGTGACCTGGAAACTGATGCGGGTCGGGAAATTGGCCTTGATGGTGCCGGTGATGACATCGACCGACGGGCGCTGCGTCGCCATGATGACATGGATGCCGGCGGCGCGCGCCATCTGCGCCAGACGCTGCACCGCCGCCTCGATTTCCTTGCCGGCGACAAGCATCAGATCGGCCACCTCGTCAATCACCACGACGATGAAGGGGAGCGGCGCCAGATCGAGGATTTCCTCCTCAAAGACCGGCTTGCCGGTCTCGGCATCGAATCCCGTCTGCACACGCCTTGTCAGCACCTCGCCATCGGCCCGCGCCTCGGCAACACGCTGGTTGTAGCCGGCGATGTTGCGAACACCGAGCTTGGCCATGTTGCGATAGCGGCTTTCCATCTCGCGGACCGCCCATTTCAGTGCTGTCACAGCCTTTGACGGTTCGGTGACAACCGGGCTCAGAAGATGCGGAATGCCGTCATAGACCGACAATTCCAGCATTTTCGGATCGACCAGGATCATCCGGCAGGTCTCCGGCGTATGGCGGTACAGCAAGGACAGGATCATCGCGTTGATGCCGACAGACTTGCCCGAGCCGGTGGTGCCGGCGACCAGAAGATGCGGCATCTTCGCCAGATCGACGATCACCGGCGCGCCGGCGATGTCCTTGCCAAGCGCCATCGGCAGGTCGCCGCCATCATCCTGCCAGGCAGCGTGGTCGAAGATTTCACGAAGCACCACCATCTGCCGGTCGACATTCGGCAACTCGATGCCGATCACATTTTGCCCCGGCACCACGGCGACACGAACCGAGACCGCGCTCATCGAACGGGCGATGTCATCGGCAAGCGAGATCACGCGTTGCGACTTCGTGCCCGGCGCCGGCACCAGATCATGGCGAGTCACCACCGGACCATAGCGGGATTCGGTGATTTCACCCTTCACGCTGAAATCGCCAAGAACATGTTCAAGCTGCGCCGCCGTTTCATCAAGCGCCTGTTTCGACGGGCCGGAGGCCGCCTTGCCGGGGGCAGCCAGCAGCTTGCCCGGCGGCAGACGGAACTGCCCGTCACCATCCAGATCGAGCCGCCCCTGACCGGCGGTGCGGCGGGTTGAAGCCGTACTGCTGTCGGCCGCCGCGCCGGCAAGCAGCGTCGGTTCCTTGCGTTTGCGAGAGGCTTTGCGGGGTGTCTTTTTCCTTGGCGCCGCTGGCGCCTCGGGTTCGGTCAGCGTCAGCGGCGGCGCGTCAGTCTCGTCTGCATCGGCCTGTTCGCGGCGCGCGGCAAGGCGGCGCGCCAGCATGCCCGCCACCGCGCGGACCGGCGCCGCGACAAGGCCCCATTGCCGGCGTGAAAGGGTCGCGCACCAGGACCATATCAACAGACCGACGATCAGATATCCGGTGCCAAGATAATGTGCGTTGTTCAGCCCGAACAATGATTTGATCGGTGGCAGATGCGGCAGGGTCAGTCCGGTCAGGACAACTCCGGCAGCACCGCCGGCGGCGCTGCCATCCGCACCCGAAAGTCCGTAGAAACCGGCGGCCAGAAGCAACAGTGACACCGGCGCAAGACAGAGGCGGACGATATTATGGCGCATCGGGTGCTTGCGCATCATCCGGTAGCCCCAGCCAAGCGGCAGCAGGGTCAGAAAGAAGCTTGCCGTTCCCAGGCTGACGCGAAGCCCGCCGGCGATGGTTGAGCCAAGGGCACCAAACCAGTTCTGGACATCGCCGGAGGAGAAGGCGCTGAAGGAAGGATCATAACGTCCCGGCGAGACCAGCATCGCTGTAAGCGCCGCGCCAATAATGACGAGGCATAGCCCGGCACACTCCATCGCCCGGCGGCGCAGAAAACCGATCAGGGCCGGAGACAGGATCCTGCTTTTTGCCTCAGCGTCGATTATCGCCTCCGTCTATGCCGCGCCGCGGCTGTCGGCATCATAGAGCGCCGCCACCCTGGCAAGGCTTTCCTCGGTGCGCTCATGATCATGCACCAGCGCCAACCGCACATATCCGGCACCCGGATTGATCCCGTCACTGACCTCGGCCATGAAGGACCCCGGCATGGCCCGCACCGCCTGTTCCTGCATCAACCGCCAGACAAACTGCCGGTCATCGGCCACCGGCAACCATAAAAAGAAACCACCCGGTGGCGGCGTCACGGAAAGATGGCGCACGGCAAGGGCGAAGCTGTGGTCATAATGTGCCCGAATTGCGGCAACATGGCTGTCATCATCATACAGATCGGCCGCCGCCAGCAGCAACGGTGTCGGCACCAGCGAGCCGGTATTGGCGATCACCTTCAGATACAGCGCCATCACGCTGGCATCGCCGATCACAAAGCCGGCGCGCAGCCCGGCCGCGCTGGAGCGTTTTGACAGCGAGTTCAGAACCACCAGATTGCGAAGCGGGTCTTGTGCGGCATCACCACCTTCCTCGGCATGCAGCGTCGCCGCCGCCTCCAGTGCGCCGGCCGGCGGGGCGTCGCGCCAGATATCGCAATAGCATTCATCCATCACCAGCAGGAAATCATGCTGGCGGGCCAGCTTTATGGCCGCCTTGATCTGCGCGATCGACATCACGCCGCCCTGCGGGTTTGTCGGGCTGCACAGATAGACAATGCTGGTGCGGGCCAACACATCCTCCGGTTGCGCCCCAAGGTCGGGGACGAAACCGGACCCGGCATGCGCGTTGAGATAGAGGATTTCAGCACCGGAGGCCAGCGCGCCGGCACGCCAGGCATGGTAATAGGGGTTGGCAACGAGGGCTGCCGCATTGTCCTTTGTGCCTTTGACAAGTCCGCCCATCAGGCCCAGCGGCTCGCGCGTTCCTGGCACCGGCAGCATCTGTTTTTCAAGGTCGACAAGGCCGGCAGCCGTGGGCCAGCGGCGTGCGATATAGGACTCCACCGCCATGGTGAAGCGCGGATGACCGGTGGCCTTCGGATAGAACTGCCAGCCCTCATTATGCGTCAACATGCTGCGCATCAGCAGATCGCCGCCGGCGATCTGCGGCTCGCCGATCGACATGTCCAGAAGATCACGCCCGGCCGGTGGCGCGGCATCGGCGAGGAGGGCCCGCATCTGCACGAACATATTGCCGTCAAACAGCCTGTAATCCGGATTCAGCTTCATCGTCTGTTGCCCTGCATTCTGGCGCTTCCGCCGCCGGCCCCTTGCCGGCCGAAACTGTCGCGCGCCACTCCTGCCACTGTCCTAACGCATGACGTGCTGGCGGGCAATCTCTGAGCCGGAAAATGACATGCCCGATACCCGGTCAAACACCAAGAGATGGCTGCGACACCCCCATGAGACCGCATTACGCATGGACAGCAGACCCCTGTTCAGCCTAGATGAAAGCATGACAGCACCATCACCGAAAGATGCAGATATCAGGCCGCCGGCGCAGCGCGGCGCGGTATTCCTTGATCGTGACCAGACGCTGAATATTGATCATGGCTACACGCATCTGGTCGATGATTTTGCCTGGATGCCGGGCGCGCCTGACGCGCTGAGCCTGTTTCACCGCCACGGTATCGCCTGTTTCATCGTGACCAACCAGGGTGGCATCGGGCGAGAAATCTTCACCGCCGCGCAGATGCAGGCCTTCAACGACCATCTTGTGGCGCAGGCAGGCCTTGCCGGCGGCCACATTCAGGATATCGCCCATTGCCCCCACCATCCCGAGGCAGTGAGCCCCGCCATGCGACCACCCTGTGGCTGTCGCAAGCCCGAACCGGGTCTGTTGCTTGGACTGGCCGCCAAATGGAACATCGATCTGGCGGCATCGGTGATGATCGGCGATCGGGACAGCGACCTGGCCGCCGGGCGGGCCGCCGGGTGCCATGCCTATATGTTCGACGGGACGGATCTGTCCGGGCTGGCGCGGCAGGTGATCAACCGGCATTTTGCCGATAGTCCGGGTGGCGATAATGCATGATGTGGCGGTTGTCGGTGGCGGTCTGACCGGGGTGATGATGGCGACGGCGCTGTCCCATACCGGGCTGGATGTCGCGCTTGTTGACCGCGACAATGGCATGATAACGGACACGGATGAGCGGACGACGACAATCAACGCCGCCGGCGCGCGCATGCTGACGGCGCTTGGCGTCTGGGACCGGCTTGCGACCCCTCCCGCGCCGATCAGGCGCATCGCCATCGCCGAGGGGGCCCCGCCAACCGGACTGGCGGCACGGCGGCGCGCGCAAACCGACCTGTCCTGGCAAACGGATGCGGCACCAATGGCCTTTGTTGTTGGCAATATGACGTTGCGGGCCGCACTTGGCGACAGCATCGCCCAGAGACCGGTGACGCAGTTTCGCGGCAGCTCGGTATCGGCATGGCAGGCCGGGGACGACGCGGCGGAACTGACCCTTGCGGACATCAACGGGACCGCTGACAGCGGCGGCGCATCATCGCTTCACGCCGCGCTGGTGGTTGCCTGTGACGGCGCCCGAAGCCATCTTGCGGAAGTGGCCGGGCTTGGCCTTCGCGAGACCCGCCAGACACAAACCGCCATCGTCACCATTCTCGAGGCGGAACGGCATCATGACGACACCGCCTTTCAACGCTTTCTGCAGACGGGACCCTTTGCCCTGATGCCGCTTGACGGCACCAGACTGTCACTTGTCTGGACGCTGCCGAATGCCGAGGCAGAACGCCTGCTTGCGGTTGATGACACCACCTTCGAGGCGGCCTGCCTCACAGCTTTTGGCACCGGCCTCGGCTATCTTCGTCTTGCCGGAAGGCGGCTTGCCTGGCCGCTGCGGCCAAGCTGGCGGCGGCGCATTACCGCACCGGGGCTGATTCTGGCGGGTGACGCGGCACATGCCATCCATCCGCTGGCCGGTCAGGGGTATAATCTGGCGCTGGCCGACGCGGCGGTACTGGCCGATCTGCTAGTCGAGAATGCGCGACGCGGCCTGCCGGCATCACATATGTCGCTGCGGCGCGCCTATGCGGCGGCGCGGTGGCGCGAACGGGCGGCGATGACAACCGCCACATCGGGCCTGAACAATCTGTTCTCGAGCGCGCCGGCCGGCATTCGCCGCCTCGCCGGGCTTGGCTTCACGATGCTCGACCGACTTCCTGTCAAATCGGTCTTCTCGGATATTGCGGCAGGTGGCCAGCTTGCCGAGGCGGCGCTTCTGGAAGGCCGGCTCCCCGGCTGACAATGATCCTGAAATGAGCCAGCCTAGCTGCCAGCGGCCAGCCGGTCACGGTAATCGGCCATCAGGCTGTCCTGCCGCCGGCCATAATCCTGCAGGATGTCCCAGCTGAAGATTCCGGTGTCATGGCCATCATCGAAAATCAGTCTGACTGCATAATTCCCCACCGGCTCGATGCCGGTGATGCGGACATCCTGTTTGCCGCGCGGCGTTGTTTTCTGACCAACCCCGTGACCCTGCACCTCGGCCGACGGTGATTCAACGCGCAACAGCTCGGCACCCAGCGATACGCTGTCGCCATCCTCAAAACTGACATGCAGCGTTTTCTTGTCGGCGCTGAGCCTGATTTCGGATGGCCAGGGCGCGTCATTCATGACGTGCTGTCCCCGTCATCATCAAGCGCCCGCGACTCCTCGACAAGCATGATTGGCACGCCGTCGCGGACCGGAAAGGCACGGCCTAGCTGATGGCTGACAAGCTCGCCGCGCACCCGGTCATATTTCAACGGCCCTTGCGTGACCGGGCATACCAGCACCTCGAGAAGCGCCGGATCAAGGCGTGCCGACTCGAAAGCTGTCTGGCCGCTGTCTTCAGTGTCGCGCGTCATTCTGGCCCTCATCGCCATGTAGTGCCATTTCCATCATCGTCACCAGAAGATCGGCCCGGCTGCGCACACCCTCTGCCTCAAGAAGCGCCTGCTTCTCGGCGACATCGAACGGGCAGACCATGGCAAGCGTGTTCAGGATCGCGCTGTCGTCAGACCGCTCGATCTGGTCCCAGTCAGCCTCGAATCCCTGCGTGTCGAAATAGCGCCTCATGACGGCGAACATACGGTCACGGTCGGCGATGCCGCCTTCATCATCCTCAAGGTCGGAGATGAATTCGTCCCAGGTCACGTCGGCCAGGCGATAGCCGCGTCCGGTAAGCTGGTCACCGCCAAGTCGGAACCGGCAGACGCCATTAAGGGCGATCATGAACCGGCCGTCGCCAGTTTCCTGGAAATAGCTGATGCGGCCGGCGCATCCGATGCCGAAAAGCGCGCCGGCCTCGTCAACCGGCTGTACCATGCCGATCAGGCGGCCCGGCGTACCAAGCGCATCCTCGATCATGGCAAGATAGCGTGGCTCGAAGATGTTCAGCGGCAGCTGGCCTTCCGGCAGAAGCAGCGCGTTCGGCAGCGGAAAGATCGGAATCTGCGACGGCATCACCATGTCGGTATCGCGATCAGATATCATTGTCCGGCTCCTGTTGGTGAAACTCCACGCACGCCATCATGAGAACAGCAGCGTCGACAATTTGCGCCGGGCCGCGATGACATCGGGGTTCGCGGCACCAAGCGATGCGAAAAATTCGAGAAGCTGCAGTCGCGCCGCATCATCTCTCCAGCCGCGCTCGATACGGATCGATTCAAGAAGCTGATCCATCGCCTCGGCATTCTGCCCGACGGCGAACAGCGCCAGCGCGTAATCCTGCCGTGCCGCAAGATTGGCCGGGTCAGCCTCGACTGCGGCCTTGGCGGTATCAAGCTCGCCGGCCGACGATGCGGCCTTCTCGGCAAGCTCGACCGCGGCGACCGCTGTCTTCATCGCCGGATCGCCGAGAAACTCGTCATTCAGCTGGTCGATGACCTCGCGGGCGCCGGCGATATCACCCGAAGCGGTGAGACAGCGCACCACGCCGGCAAGCGCCGGCACGGATTCCGGCGTTATGCTCATCACCTGCTGAAACTGCATCATCGCCGTTTCGGGATCACCTTCGGCAAGCGCCGCCTCGGCAGCCTCGAGCATGGCGGCGGCATCCGCCCCGGCACCGCCCATGCCGGCCAGCTTGTCAACGAACTGCCTGATCGACGATTCCGGCTGCGCGCCGGCAAAACCGTCCACCGGCTTGCCATCGACAAAACCATAGACAGTCGGCACCGACTGCACCCGCATCTGCTGGGCGATCTGCGCATTGTCGTCGATGTTCACCTTCACCATACGAACCTTGCCACCGCTGGCACCAACGACCTTTTCGAGAATCGGGCCAAGTTGCTTGCAGGGACCACACCAAGGGGCCCAGAACTGGACGAGCGTCGGCGTGGCCGCAGAGGCCTCGATCACTTCGGCCATGAAATTATCCATCGTCACGTCAACAGGCGCTGACGCTCCACCTGCAATCAATTGGTCCATGGCACTCTCGCTTTCCTGTGTGGCCGCTTTCCTGTGTGGCCGCTCGCTTGTCTGGCGGTTGATCTCGACACCCTCAATCTAGGCATCGACCGGATCAAAACAAGGTGCGCGATGACTTGGAGGATGCCGCTGCCGCCCGGCGCGGACCGGATATCAGAGCGAGATGATCCGCGGATCATGGCCAGTGATCCCGAGGAAGCTTCGCAGCCCGTCCGGTGTCACACCCAGAGTGAGGTCGTTCACCAGCGGATGAAAGAACAGCATGTCGGCCTCCATCAGGCTAGCATCGATCGATAGCTTGACCCGATGTTCGGGATCGTTGATCAGCGTGAACGGGCTGACCGCCCCCGGGCGGACGCCCAGAAATTCGAACAGCCTGTCGGCGCTGCCAAAGGACAGGCGGTCCGAACCGATCATGGCCGGCAGAGCCTTCAGATCGATATTGCGATCCTCCTGCGCCACAACGAGGTGGTTCTTCTTCTTCTTGTCGCGAAGATACAGGTTCTTCACATGCATGCCGTCCATCTGACCCCGGAAAGCCTTTGAATCCTCGACCGTGCGAAGCGGCGGATGTTCATGAAGGGAATAGGTAATGCCAGCCTCATGAAGCGTTGCCATCAACGCTTCCGGGGTGGTCGGCAGGGTGTCCTTGAAAGCGGAAGAGGCGTCCATGGCGGAAATCCTTGCAAGATGATCACTGGGCCAGGCTGGTCGCTGGCTGTTGGTCGGTTTCTGACAGTTAGAGTGCCCTCCGATTTTGTCAAGAAAGCACCGTGAGAGCATGTCGGCGGTCATAAAGCAGGCCGGCGTGTAACAGAATGCAACGATTGACCGGCGGGGGCGGCAAACCTAAACCATGCGGGAACTTCACGCGAAAGCAGGTGGCGATGACACGCATCGGACTCATAGGGTGTGGCATGTGGGGCCGGAATCTGGCCCGCAATCTGGCACAGCTCGGGGTTCTTGGCGGTGTCGCCGACCTTGTGTCGGCGCATGCCGAGGGGCTCGCCGCCGAATTCGACGTGCCGGCCATGAATGTCTCCACGCTCCTCGGCCAGGCCAAATTGGACGGGGCCAAATTGGACGGGGCCGGATTGGACGGGGTGGTCATTGCCACCGCCGCACCGACGCATCGTGACCTTGCCTGCCGGGCCCTTGCCGCCGGCCTTCATGTTTTTGTCGAAAAGCCGCTGGCGCTTGATCTTGAGGATGCCGAGGCGATCGCCGCTACGGCCCGCAATGCCGGCCGGCAGGTGATGGTCGGCCACCTGATCCGCTATCACGACGCCTTCCTTGCGCTGCAGGAACATCTTGCCGCCGGCCTGATCGGGACGATCCGGCATGTCAGCGCCAACAGGCTGGCGATGGGCCGTATCCGCGCCACTGAATCGGTGATTTATGATCTGTGTCCGCACGACCTTTCATTGATCCTGGCGCTGATGGGCGAGATGCCGCATCAGGTCAGCAGCCGGGGTGCCAGCCATATCACACCCGGCCTGCCTGACATGACCTCGACCTGGCTTGGCTTTTCCGGTGGACGCAGCGCGATGATGACAACCGGCTGGATGTGTCCGTACAAGGAACATCGCCTGAGCGTCACCGGCGAGCGCGGATCGCTGGTGTTTGACGACACCAGACCCTGGGCCGAGAAATTGACACTCTACCGCGATGAGATCACGCCGGACGGGGCGAATTTTGCCATCACCCGCGCCGCACCAATACAACTGCCGGTTCCCGAATCCGAACCCCTGAAACAGGAAATGCGTGCCTTCATCGCCTGCTGCGAGACTGGCGCCGCGCCGCCGACGGATATCGCCGACGGCCTTGCCGTACAACGCATTCTGCAGACAATCGACGACACTTTCACCGAATTTGGTGCCGCGCCGGGCAGTCCGGATGTCACGCTGGCCCGGAAAGGCTGACCCATGATTCCCTTCATCGACCTTGCCAGCCAACAGGCCCGAATCCGCGAACGTATTGACCATAATCTGGCCACCGTCCTTGATCATGGCGCCTATATCATGGGGCCGGAGGTGCTGGCCATCGAGGCGCGGCTGGCGGAATATGCAGGCACCAGACACTGCATCAGCTGCTCATCCGGCACCGACGCGCTGATCCTGGCGCTGCTGGCGCAGGGATTGCGCCCCGGCCAGGGGGTAATCGTCCCGTCCTTTACCTTTGCCGCGAGCGCCGAGGTGATGCCCGTCCTTGGCGCCGTGCCGGTCTTCGCCGAGGTCGACCCGCAGACCTTCAACCTTGACCCGGCGCGTCTTGGCGATGCGCTGGCGACGGCACGCGACGGCGGCGTGGAAATTGTCGGAATCATCGGCGTCGGGCTGTTTGGCCAGCCTGCCGATTACACCGCCATCGGCGCCTTCGCGGCCGAGAACGGGTTGTGGGTAATAGATGATGCGGCGCAGAGTTTCGGCGGCAGCTGGAACGGCACGCCGGTTGGCCAGCTTGCCGAGCTGACCTGCACCAGTTTCTTCCCGGCAAAGCCGCTTGGCTGTTACGGTGATGGCGGCGCTGTCTTCACCGATGATGACGAGAAGGCCGAGATCATGCGGTCCTGCCGCATCCACGGCATGGGCCGGACCCGCTATGAGAATATCCGCATCGGCATGACAGCGCGACTCGATACGATGCAGGCCGCGGTACTGGATGCCAAGCTGGATATTTTCGCGGATGAGTTGACGCGCCGCCAGCAGGTTGCCGAGCGGTACGCGGCAATGCTCGGCAATCTTGTCGAAACGCCCCGGCTTGCCGCGGCGGCGACATCAAGCTGGGCACAATATACCATCAAGCTTCCCGAAGGTGCCGATCGTGACCACATCGCTGGCGTGATGAAGGCGCATGACGTGCCGACGGCCGTCTATTACCCGGTGCCGATGCATGAACAGCCACCCTACAGGCATTTCCCCGTTGCCGATGGCGGGCTGGACGTGACATCCGATCTCTGCGCCCGGGTTCTGGCGCTGCCGATGCATCCCTATCTCGATGCACCGGTTCAGGAACAGGTCGCCGCGGCGCTGGCAACGGCGCTTGGCGACAGCGCGGCATATGGTAAATCCGGCGCGCCGCGCGAAATTGCGTCTTCATAAGATTCGGGCCTTGCCAGCGTCGGTGGGTTGGATTATACCGACGCAGCATTGTGGTCGAGCGGCTCTGGCATGCTGGATCTGCGACGCGGGTGTAGCTCAGGGGTAGAGCACAACCTTGCCAAGGTTGGGGTCGAGGGTTCGAATCCCTTCACCCGCTCCATT
>RFZL01000031.1 GCA_009920665.1 Alphaproteobacteria bacterium
AATTGACCGCGGTCAATTACGATCACGGTTACCATCGCACAGACTGCTGACCTGTGGTGGCACTCGTCACTGGTGGTGACAATCGTCAGAGGAGACAGACAATGCGACTTGCGGTACTTATGTCAGCAAAATCGGGCTATGCGGAAGGTCAGGTGATATCCGCCTGCCGGATGGCCAACGCGCTCGACCTGCCCCTTGCGGGAATCGCGACAAGCGAGGATTCGCTGCAATATTACACGGTTGGCGCCGGTGCCTATGCCGCCGCCGCCAGCCAGTCGATCACCCTCATCGAAAAGGAACTCGAAGAGCTGTCGGAGAAGTTCAGACAGACCTGCATCGATTCGCAGGTGGCCCATGAATGGCTCGGGTTCCATGGCTTCATGCGGGTCGAATGGCCAACCCTGGCGCCCTATTTCGACCTCGCCATCGTCGCTCCGCCCCTGTCGGCGCCGGAAATCGCCACCTGCGGTGTCAGCGCCACGATGCAACTCCCCGACAATGCCGAGATCGGCGAATTCAGCGGCAGGTGCCTGATTGCCTGGGACGGTTCGGCCGAATCCAGCCGCGCTGTGCGGGCCGCATTGCCATTGATGTCGCGCTTCGATTTCGTTGATGTGATGATTGTCGATCCGACCTCGAAGACGCAGCCGCATGACATCGGCAGCTATCTTGCCGCGCATGGCATCGGTGCCAACATCATCCGCGAGCCCTCGGCCGGCAGTTCGGTTGCCGGGCTGATCCTGGAGGAAGCCAACAAGGCCGACCTCGTGGTGATGGGGGCTTACGGCGTATCAATGACACTGGAACGGCTGTTCGGCGGTGTCACCGAACGGATGCGGCGCGACTGCAAGACACCGATCATCTTCGCCAACTGACAGCGCGGGAGAGCCAGCCTTTCAAAACATCCGGCGCGGCGAAGGTTGGTGGGCCCGGCAGGACTCGAACCTGCAACAACACGGTTATGAGCCGTGGGTTCTAACCAATTGAACTACAGGCCCCCAGAGGGCGGCTGACAATGGATGTCACGCCCTTCATACCACCTTCAAGCAAATTCGTGGAGCATATACATATGGCCGCGGTCTAGTTTTCAAGGAATGACCGCAGCTTGCGCGAACGCGACGGGTGCTTCAGCTTACGAAGCGCCTTCGCCTCAATCTGGCGGATCCGCTCGCGGGTGACGCTGAATTGCTGGCCGACCTCCTCAAGCGTGTGGTCGGTGTTCATGCCGATGCCGAACCGCATCCGCAGCACGCGTTCCTCGCGCGCCGTCAGGCTGGCCAGAACGCGCGTCGTTGTCTCGCGCAGATTGGCGTGGATCGCGGCATCAAGCGGTTGCACCGCATTCTTGTCCTCGATGAAATCGCCAAGATGGCTGTCTTCCTCGTCGCCAATCGGCGTCTCGAGGCTGATCGGCTCCTTCGCAATCTTCAGCACCTTGCGAACCTTGTCGATCGGCATCGACAGCTTTTCCGCCAGCTCCTCGGGTGTCGGCTCGCGCCCGATCTCATGCAGCATCTGGCGCGAGGTGCGGACAAGCTTGTTGATCGTCTCGATCATATGCACCGGAATGCGGATGGTGCGCGCCTGGTCGGCAATCGAGCGGGTGATCGCCTGCCGGATCCACCATGTCGCGTAGGTCGAGAATTTGTAGCCACGGCGGTATTCGAACTTGTCGACAGCCTTCATCAGGCCGATATTGCCTTCCTGGATCAGGTCAAGGAACTGCAGCCCGCGATTGGTGTATTTCTTGGCAATCGAAATCACCAGACGGAGGTTGGCCTCGACCATTTCCTTCTTGGCGCGGGCGCTTTCACGCTGACCGCGCTGGATGGTCTGGATGATGTCACGGAATTCGGTGACAGAGAGTCCGACATCATCGACCACAAGCCGGATCTTGCCGAGGATGTCATCCAGTTCATCGGCATGCTGCGCCTTCAGCTTGCGCCACTGGTTGCTGCGATAGCCATCGCCGGGCCAGGAATCGACGCATTCGCGCCCGCCCCACGCCGCCAGCAGCTGGTCACGCGGCACACCGGCGGCATTGGCGATTCGCAACAGACGCCCCTCGATGGTCGTGACATGCCTGTTCAGGGTGAAAAGCTGGTCGGTCAGCGCCTCGATCCTGGCTGGATTGAAACTCACACCCTCCATCAGCTCGACAAGCCTGATCTTGTGTTCAAGATGCGTCGCCTCGCTTCGCGGTGATGGCGCCTCATCGGCGGCCATCCTGGCCAGCCGCCGGTCCTGCGAGCGGCTGAACTGCTTGAACAGCGCGGCGATTTCGTCGAACCGTTCCATCATATGCTCACGCACCGCGTCTTCCATCGCGGCAAGCGACATGTTCAGGTCATCCCCCTCATCACCCGAATTGGCGTCACGGGTCGAGGTATCGGTATCGGCGTCACCATCAGCCGACTCGTCTCCTGCTTCCTCCGACTCCTCGGCTTCCTCATCCTCATCTTCATCCTCATCCTCGAGGTCGGCATCGTCGATGCCATCCCCCATCGGTCTGATCCCCTCCTCGTCAACCGGGCCGCCATTGATCTTGGCATAGGTGGTTTCGAGATCGATGATATCGCGCAGCGGCACCACCCCGTCGGCGATCTGGTCACGCCAGTGAAGCAGGGCGCGGATCGTCAGCGGCGATTCACAGATCCCGCCAATCATCATCTCGCGGCCAGCCTCGATGCGCTTGGCAATAGCGATTTCGCCCTCGCGCGACAGCAATTCGACACTGCCCATCTCGCGCAGATACATCCGCACCGGATCATCTGTTCCCGACACATCACTGTCGGACACGTTGCCTGAGGCGCGGGCTTCCTCCTCCTCACCCTCTGATGAATCATCGCTGTCAGCGGCCTCGACGACCGAGACCCCCATCTCGCTGAGGGTCGACATGAATTCATCGATCTGTTCGGATGTGAAATCCTCGGCCGGCAGTGCCGCGTTCAACTCGTCATGGGTGACATAGCCGCGCTCCTTGCCAAGCTTCATCAGCAGTTTTTGTGCCTGCTGCGCAGCATCGGTGTCAGGCGCGTCGACGGCGCCCTCCTGCGACTGGATTTCGGGTTCGGTCTGCTGTGTTGCCTTGGATGCCATTTAAATCGTCTGCTTTCCTTGGTGCGGCCAGTCTTTGCTATGGCCCGGCCGCAACTGTCAATGGATCAGTCCGGTCAGAAACAGGGGTCAACGGGGTATGGAAGCTCCGCTGGAGAAAAGCCCCGATGCGCCACCAACAAGCTGGAGTAGTTCCTGCAGATGCTGGCCGGCATCAGCGCCGGTAATTTTGTCTGGATCAAATGGCATTCGCGCTTTCATCTCGTCCCCCTCAAGCACGCCAATCGCTTCCGCCAAATTCAACCCATTTAGATGATGCCTGAGTGTCGCCGCGTCAAGGTCGGGATCACGAATTACCGCATCAATGGCCGCTTTTTTTAGCGCTTCAAGCCCGGCATCGCCGGAGTCGATGCCAAGCAGCGATTCGAACATGTCGGGGACAAGCTCAGGATGCGCCATAATCAGCGCACAGATGGCCCGGTGGCGATGGATGGCCCCGGCGGCGGGACGGCGCACGCGCGGACGCGCCAGACCGCCGGCAGCACCGCCTCTGCCACTGGTACGGCCAGCGCTTCGCATGGCCGCGATTCGCACCTCGATCTCGTCGGAAAAGGCGCCGCGGACCTGGCCATGGCCAATCTGCCGGACCTGGTCGCGCACCGCCTGCCAGAACTGCGCGCGCTGTTCAGGCTGGCGAAGATCGTGCTGCTCGGCGGTGATGGTCCACAGGCTGTCAATCAGTGAGCGTGCCATTGACAGCACTTTGAGAAGCCCGTCACCGCCCTCGCTCTGCAGCAGATCATCGGGATCCTGCCCGGGCGGCAATACAGCCAGCCGCGCCGATTTCCCGGGCTGGAGCTGTGGCAGCAATCGTTCAAGCGCGCGCGCCTGCGCGCGCTGGCCGGCCGCATCACCATCGAAACAGATGACCGGCTCATCATGAAGTTTCCAGAGCAGGCCGATCTGTTCCTCGGTCAGCGCCGTGCCAAGCGGCGCGACAGCGGTCGCCACTCCACTTTTCTGGATGGCAATGACATCCATATACCCTTCGGCGACAACCAGAGGCAGACCGCGGCGCAACCCGTCACGCGCCTGCACCCATCCATAAAGGACGTTCTTCTTTGAAAAGGTCGGCCCCTCACCCGAATTCAGATATTTCGGCTGTGCATCGCCAAGCGCCCGCGCGCCAAAGGCGATCACGCGCCCCTGACGATCCTCGATCGGAAACATCACCCGGTCACGGAAATAATCATACAAATCGCCGTCCCGGTCGCTGCGACGCAGCACGCCGGCGGCCAGCATGTCCTCATCGCTGAAACCACGCGCCGCCAACGCGGTGCGCAGACCGCTCCGCGGTGCGTAGCCAAGCCGGTAGGTCGCAATGACCGGTTCGGTGAGGCCGCGGCGCTGTAGGTAGGCGGCGGCAGCCTGCCCGTCATTGCGCTGCAAAGCGGCCTGAAAGACGCGCGTTGTTTCCTCGAGGATATCGAGCGCCGCCTTGCGCTGTCGCGTTCGCTGCGGGTCCTCGGGCGCGCTTCGCGGCACCTCGAGGCCAGCCATGCCGGCAAGCCGCTCGACAGCCTCCATGAAATCCAACCCGTCGGTCTCACGAAGAAAGGAGATGGCATCGCCATGTGCCCCGCACCCGAAACAATGGTAGAAACCCTGATCGTCAACGACCGAGAATGAAGGTGTCTTTTCGGAATGGAACGGGCACAGACCGCTGAAACGGCGTCCCTTGCGGACAAGCTTCACGCGCTTGCCAATCAGGTCGGACAGCGGCACGCGCTGGCGCAGATCCTCCAAGAATTCCGGCGGTACAGCCATTCCCACTCCGACAGTCGGCACCCCGGCCGCAACGCATGGCGGCGGGCATCGCTAGTATAATGTGAGCCGCCCTCGCCCTCGGCAAGATGCGGCGGGCTCACCCGCGGTCGAGCAGCGCGGCCTTGACTTTCTGGCTGGCCGCCGAGAAATCCATCTGGCCTGCATAGGCTTGTTTGAGATGACCCATGACCTGGCCCATATCCTTGATGGATGCGGCACCGGTCGTCTCTATGGCGACGTCGATGGCGGCGGTGATTTCGACCTCGCCAAGCTGTGCTGGCAGAAAGCCGGTGATGATGCCAATTTCGGCTTCCTCGGCCTCGGCCAGCTCGGGGCGGTTGCCGTCGCGATACATCTTCGCCGATTCGGTCCGCTGCTTGATCATCGTCTGCATCATCGACAGGATTTCCTCGTCAGTGATGCCGTCCTGATTGCCACTGCCGCGCGCGGCGATGTCGCGATCCTTCAATGCGGCGCTGATCAGGCGCATGGTCGCCAGCGCAGTCTGATCCTTCGCCTTCAGCGCATCTTTCATCGCTGCTGCAATGCCTTCGCGCAAATCCGCCATAATGTACCTGCCCTGAAATCCATCTATCCAGCCCGTGCGAGATTCGCACAATAGCTGAAGAATGCGGGTTTTTAGCGGCAAAACGCATATTTCGCAAGAGGTGACGCCAATTCGGGGCCGGCAGCCACTTGACCGGATGTGCCGCCTTATGTATCACACATCGGTTCTGCAAAACCGCCGCCATCACGAACGCATCCCTGATGCGCGCCGCGTCTGCCGAGCCACCAGGATAGACCACTTGCCGCAGGGATCTCAATGGCTCAGAACACGAAGGCCGGCCGGGCTGGTGTCGCGCCGACCACAGGTTGGACAAAACCAACCGCCGTTCTTGTTCTTGGTGATGGGTCAGTGTTCGAGGGATATGGATTCGGGGCCGCGGCGACAAATGTCGGCGAGGTCTGCTTCAACACCTCGATGACCGGCTATCAGGAAATCATGACCGATCCGTCCTATGCCGGCCAGATCATCACCTTCACCTTCCCGCATATCGGCAATGTTGGCGCCAATCCCGACGATCACGAGACATCGGCGCCAGCCGCACTTGGCATGATCACGCGGCAACTGCCGACAGACCCGGCGAACTGGCGGAGCGAGGCCACGCTGACCGACTGGATGGAGCGCCACAGCCTGCCGGGGATAGCCGGTATCGACACCCGCGCCCTGACCCGCCGTATACGCGATGGTGGCGCCCCGAACGGCGTGCTGTGCCATGCCCCGGACGGCAAGTTCGACATCGAGGCGCTGACTGCGACGGCACGGGAATGGCCGGGGCTTGCCGGCATGGATCTGGCCATCGAGGTGACACGCGATGCCGAGACAACCTGGCAGGAGGGCAGCTGGGATATCGCCACCTCCACGCACCGCACCACCACCCCGAAACATCGGGTGGTGGCAATGGATTTCGGCTGCAAGCACAACATTCTGCGCTGCCTGACCGACGCCGGCTGTGATGTAACCGTGGTGCCGGCCGAGACCGACGCCGCAACGATCCTTGCGATGAAGCCGGATGGTGTGTTCCTGTCGAATGGCCCCGGCGACCCGGCCGCGACGGCGAATTACGCGGCGATGCAGATCGCTGGCCTGATCGACGCCGGCATGCCGATCTTTGGCATCTGCATCGGCCATCAGCTGATGGCACTGGCGATGGGCGCGACCACACAGAAGATGGAGCGCGGGCATCGCGGGGCGAATCATCCGGTGAAGGATCTCGCCACCGGACAGATCGAGATCACCAGCCAGAATCACGGCTTTGTCGTTGATCCCGACTCGCTGCCGCGCTCGCTCGAGGTCACGCATCTGTCGCTGTTTGACGGCTCGATCGAGGGGCTGCGGCACCGCGACAAGCCGGCCTTCTGCGTGCAGTACCATCCCGAATCCTCGCCCGGTCCGCATGATTCGCGTTACCTGTTCGACCGGTTCACCGCGCTCATGGAAGAGCGGAAAGGATAACGATGCCGCGCCGCGACGACATCCAATCCATCCTCATCATCGGCGCCGGCCCCATCATCATAGGCCAGGCGTGCGAGTTCGACTATTCCGGGGCGCAGGCCTGCAAGGCGCTGAAAGCCGAAGGCTATCGCGTCATTCTGGTGAATTCGAATCCGGCGACGATCATGACCGATCCCGAGATGGCCGATGCCACCTATATCGAGCCGATCACGCCGGCGACGGTGGCGCGGATCATCGAGGCTGAGCGGCCCGACGCCCTGCTACCAACGATGGGTGGCCAGACAGCGCTGAACACTGCGCTGGCGCTGGAGAAGGACGGCACGCTGACAAAATTCGGCGTCGAAATGATCGGCGCGCGCCCGGATTCGATCGAAAAGGCCGAGGACCGCGAGCTGTTCCGTGTCGCGATGGAGAAGATCGGACTGCAATGCGCCCGCGCCCGCACGGTGAGCAATTTCGAAGACGGCATCGCGGCGCTGGATATCGTCGGCCTGCCAGCCATCATCCGCCCGTCCTTCACCCTTGGCGGCGAAGGCGGCGGCGTGGCCTATAACCGTGCCGAGTTCGAGGAGATCGTGCGCAACGGTCTGCGGCTGTCGCCAGTCAGCGAGGTGCTGATCGAGGAATCGATCCTTGGCTGGAAGGAATTCGAGATGGAGGTGGTGCGCGACACCGCCGACAACTGCATCATCGTCTGTTCGATCGAGAATATGGACCCGATGGGCGTCCATACCGGAGATTCGATCACCGTGGCACCGGCGCTGACGCTGACCGACAAGGAATATCAGGCGCTTCGCGATGCCTCGCTTGCGGTGCTGCGCGAGATCGGCGTCGATACCGGCGGATCGAACGTGCAGTTCGCCGTCTGCCCTGATACCGGCCGGATCATCATCATCGAGATGAACCCGCGGGTCAGCCGGTCATCCGCGCTGGCCTCGAAGGCGACCGGCTTCCCGATTGCCAAGGTCGCGGCAAAGCTTGCTGTCGGCTACACGCTTGATGAGCTTGCGAACGACATCACCGGCGTCACCCCGGCCAGCTTCGAGCCGACAATCGACTATGTCGTCACGAAGATACCACGCTTCACTTTCGAGAAATTCCCGGGATCGGAAGCACGCCTCTCGACCTCGATGAAATCGGTTGGCGAGGCCATGGCCGTCGGCCGGTCATTCGAGGAAAGCCTGCAGAAGGCGCTGCGCTCGATGGAGACCGGCCTGTCCGGTCTCGACGAGGTACCGATGCCGGCGCGTGACGATGCGCTTGGCAGCGACCCGCTGCGCGGCTGGCTTGGCGAATTCGTGCCGTTCCGCATCCTTCGAATCGCGCAGGCACTTCGCGCCGGCATGTCGGTTGACGAACTCCATGCCATCACCAAATGGGACCGATGGTTCCTCGAGAGAATTGCCGCCATCATCGCGGCCGAGGCATCAATCATCAGTGACGGCATGCCCGCCGAAGCGGCCGCGCTGCAGCGTCTGAAATCGATGGGCTTTGCCGATTCCCGCATCGCCGCCCTTGCCGGCCTGCCGGCTGCCGAGGTCGCCACGGCCCGCCGCGCCGCCAATGTGCGCCCGGTTTTCAAGCGGATCGACACCTGCGCCGCCGAATTCGCCGCCGAGACAGCCTATATGTATTCGACCTACGAGCCGGTCCTTGGCGCCGAATGCGAATCCGCACCTTCGGACCGCAGGAAAGTGGTGATTCTCGGCGGCGGCCCGAACCGGATCGGCCAGGGGATCGAGTTCGACTATTGCTGTGTCCATGCCTGCTACGCGCTGTCCGATGCCGGCTATGAGACAATCATGATCAACTGCAACCCGGAAACCGTGTCGACCGATTACGACACGTCCGACAGGTTGTATTTCGAGCCGCTGACCGACGAGGATGTGATCGAGGTCATAAGGCGCGAATCCGAGGCCGGTACAATGCATGGTGTGATCGTCCAGCTTGGTGGACAGACGCCGCTGAAAATCGCGGCGGCGCTGGAGGCGGCGGGGATCCCGATCCTCGGCACCAGCCCGGACGCCATCGACCTTGCCGAGGATCGCGAGCGCTTCCAGAAGCTGGTCAATGATCTGGCGCTCAGCCAGCCACGCAATGGCATCGCCCATTCCGCCGAGGAGGCGCGCGATATCGTGGCCGAGGTCGGGCTGCCGGTTGTCATCCGCCCGTCCTATGTCCTTGGCGGCCGGGCGATGGAGGTGGTGCACCAGCTGTCCGACCTTGAGCGCTATATGCGCGATGCGGTGGTTGTGTCAGGTGACAATCCGGTGCTGATCGACAGTTTCCTGAGCAACGCCGTCGAGGTTGATGTCGATGCGCTGTGCGATGGCGAGAATGTCTATATCGGCGGCATCATGGAACATATCGAGGAGGCCGGCATCCATTCCGGTGATTCCGCCTGTTCCTTGCCACCGCAGACGCTGTCGGACGAGCTGCTGGCCGCGCTGCGCCACCAGACCGAGGCGCTGGCCCGCGCGCTTGGCGTTGTCGGGCTGATGAATGTGCAGTTCGCGATCAAGGACGGGCATATCTATCTTCTCGAGGTCAATCCGCGTGGCAGCCGCACCGTGCCGTTTGTCGCCAAGGCCACCGGCGTGCCGCTGGCGAAGATCGCCGCGCGAGTTATGGCCGGGGAAAAGCTTGCCAGCTTTGCGCTGACCGATATCTCGCTTGGCCATGTGGCGGTGAAGGAAGCCGTCTTTCCCTTCGCCCGCTTCCCGGGAAGCGATGTCGTGCTCGGGCCGGAGATGAAATCCACCGGCGAGGTGATGGGGATCGACAGTGATTTCGGCCGTGCCTTCGCCAAGAGCCAGCTTGGTGCCGGCGTCGGCCTGCCGCTTGCCGGCAAGGTGTTCGTCTCGGTCCGCGACGAGGACAAGGCAGCCTTTATCGACATCTGCCGTGATCTCGTCGGGCTCGGCTTCGAGATTCTGGCCACCGGCGGCACCACCGATACGCTGACCGCCGTCGGCGTGCCGGCGACCCGCATCAACAAGGTCATGGAAGGAAGGCCGCATGCTGTCGATGCGATGCTGTCGGGTGATATCCAGATTGTCTTCAACACCGCCATGGGTGCCGCCTCGATGCAGGATTCTTTCTCCTTGCGTCATACGGCATTAACGAACAAAATTCCGTATTACACGACGGTATCAGGCAGTCGCGCTGCCACGCAGGCCATTCGGGCCATGCAGCAGGGCGATCTTGGTGTTCGCACGCTGCAGGATTTCCTGTCCGACATTGCCAGCTGACCCCGGCTGACCCCCAACCGACCATGGTCCCGGCGCTTGCGGGCATCGGTGGCACCGGGTTCCGATGGCGATATGGACATGATCCGGATGGATGTGATGTGGGCCCGGCCCAGCCTTGATACCAAGACACTGAACCATTGAAATGGCCGCACGGCGATGGACCGCACGGCAACAGACTGAACGGCGACGGAACGATGGAAAAGATTCCCTTCACCCCGCAAGGGCTGGACGCGATCAAGGAAGAGCTTGCGCATCTAAAAGCGAATGAACGGCCGGCGGTCATCCAGGCCATCGCCGATGCGCGCGAGCATGGCGATCTGTCGGAGAACGCCGAATATCACGCCGCGCGCGAGCGCCAGTCCTTTGTCGAGGGCCGGATTTCCGAGCTTGAGGATGTAACCAGCCGCGCCGAGGTGATCGACGCCGGCAAGCTGAGCGGCGAGACAGTGACATTCGGCACCACAGTCGAGGTCGCCGACGAGGATACCGACGAGGAATCGACCTACCATATCGTCGGCCCATACGAGGCCGATATCACCAAGGGGCTGGTCTCGACATCATCGCCGATCGCGCGCGGCCTGATCGGCAAATCGGTCGGGGATTCGGCCGAGGTGCATACCCCCGGCGGCGTGAAAAGCTATGAAGTGCTGTCGATCGCCCTGTTCGACATGGGCAAGGTCGCGGGGTAGGGTCAGCTCACATTTTCGCTGATCGTGCCAGTCTTAACGACAAATTAACGAGTATTCGCGCACCATGCCTGTCCAGACAGACGGGGAGGGAAAAATGGCGCGTTGGAATGAATTGGAGTGGCGAGAGGATGTGTACGCCGCGGCCGAGGTTTGGAAGGAACGTTGTCTGCTGCAAGATGGCGCGCTGTTTGACGACAAGAATATATGGACGCTGGAAAACCTGCAGACACTTCAAGAGCTTGTAGTTTTTAATGCAGATTGGAGTGCCAACAGCTTCCGGGACAAACTCTTTAAGCAACTGAATGATGCGCAGCCAAATATTTTCCAGCTGACAGCTGAATTAGTTTGGCTGATCTTCCTTTTTCCGCTTGGACAGAAAGTTGGTCATGTAACTCCATCGATCAAAGCTGCCACAAAGCTGAAAAAAACGGGGGAAATTCTTGGTTGGGCACACTTGCCTATGCCGACAGGCAAAACTGTCACTGTTGATGCCCTTTCCGGGATTGGTAGGACAGGCATGTTTTACAAAAAATATTTTCATGCCATCCGATACATGCTGCAGGTGTTTATAGCTTTTAAGCAATTTCCTATCCAACGAAGGACAGAACTCCTTCAGGCGCAACTTGCTTGGGAATTTGCAGAATGGAGCGACAATTTCAAACAGGAGGCACAGGTTCCCTTTCGCCATGCTTTGCTGTTTTTCCTGTTTCCCGACAGTTTCGAGCGAATGGTCAGTTTCAATCACAAAAAGGAGGTCGTTCGCGATCACTGGCAAAGGCTGTCTTTGCAAAACCAAACAGATTTCTTTACCGAAGGAGGGTTTCAAGTCCCGCTGGCAGTCGATAAAGCCATCTTTCTGATACGAAAGGACCTTGAACAGGAACATGGCACAACCGAACTCGACTTCTATCGCGGTGTCCTTGACGGCACATGGGGGATGGAAAAGAGATCTTTTCCATCACGACCTCAGGCCGGTCATGGGACTCAAAACTCTCAAGCACAAGGGGCTAAAAATAACGGTGACGACGCCAATCGCCTCGAAGATTTGGAAGAAATCGAGCTTGCTGGCAAAAAGCTGTCAGAGGGGGAACTGAAACTGCTGCAACATTACAGGCGGGAAAGGCGACCGCAGCTGCGCGAACTCAAATTGAAGGCTGTCGAAAGGGAGCTCGGGTATTTGCTGTGCGAATGTTGCGGTACCGGCGCAACAGCCTATCCCTTGGAATGCCGCACGAGTGTGTTTGAGGTTCATCACAAACGTCCCCTCGCCGAAGGATCGACCATGACAGGTGTGGATGATCTCGCGCTTCTTTGCGCCAATTGTCACCGGGCTATTCATGCCTGCGCTGAATTACCGAGCGTCGAAGCTTTCTGTCGGAAAATTCGACGCTGACCGCTCGCCCTAACCCGCCTCCACCTCATCGACGGGGACGCCCGGCATGTTCTTGGCCGAGCGGATCGACAGCGCCGTCTTCACATGGCTGACATTCGGCGCCGGCGTCAGGCGGGTGGTCAGGAATTTCTGAAAATCATCCCAGTCATGGGCGACGATCTTCAGCAGGAAATCGGTCTCGCCCATCAACATGTGGCATTCGCGCACCTGCGGCCATGAGGTGACCATCTCCTCGAATAGCTGCAGGTCGGATTCGGCCTGGCTTGTCAGCCCGACAAAAGCGAAGACCTGCACCGAATAGCCGAGCGACTCCGGATCGAGGTCGGCGTGATAGCCGCGAATGATGCCCGATTCCTCAAGCCCGCGCACGCGGCGCAGGCAGGGCGGCGCGGAAATGCCGGCGCGCTTCGCCAGATCGACATTGGTCATCCGCCCGTCATCCTGCAGATCACCGAGAATCTGCCGGTCGACACTGTCCAGCTTCACCTTGCCCGTCATGATGCCCGGCCTGTCATGATGCCTCGCCTGTGATGATGCCCGTTTTCGGATGTCTGGGATTGGTCAGAAAAGATTTCCGTAAACGGACCAGAGAATAAATGCGGGCCCGTCCACGTGCAAGAAAATTGCGAAATAATATTGCGCACGCCCGTGGCATTTCCTACGAATGGACAAGGCTCGATGGCGGCCGTCAGGGCACCGCCGGCCGGCGAATGTCCGACGGTGCGGGCCATATGCGTCAGCCGATTCAGTCACACGCCACCCGGCACCATCAGGGAGACATGCCGCCATGCCGGACAGCGAATCCAGAAAGGCAGGATCGATGACATCCCGGAAGATGACATGCCAGCCGATGACATGCCGGTCATGACTTCCGAACCGGTCCAGATCTGGGTTGTCAGCGATGGCACAGCGGGGATGCGGATGCAGGCGGTGGCGCTTGCCGATGCGCTGATGCGGGCGCGCACCGATTGGGCTTGCGAGGAATTTACCGTCGCGCCGCACGGGGTGGTTCGGGCGCTGCCGCGCCTGGCGGGATGGCTGCCGGGCCTGCCGCTCTGCGCCGCCGCCGACAGCCAGCTACATCGCCTTCCGCATGCCGGACAATTCCCAGACATCATGATCACCTGCGGCCGGCGCATGGCCGGCTTCGCGCTGGCGCTGCGCCGCCGCGCCCGCGCCGCCGGCACCCCGATGCGGATTGTTCATATTCAGGACCCGCGCGTGGCGCCGCGCCTGTTCGACGCGCTGGTCGTGCCGCGGCATGACCGGGCGCGCGGCCCGAACGTGCTTGTCACCACCGGATCGCTGAACCGGCTGACACTCGGCACGATCCAGCGCGCGATGATGGAGATGCCGTCACGCTGGCTTGGCGCGGCGCGGCGCACCGCGGTGGCGGTGATGCTTGGCGGCGACAACCGGCGCTACCGGGTGAATGACGGGATGGCGGCGGCGATGGGCGCACGGCTCGCCGAATTCGCAACAGCCAATGATGCGCAGCTGATCCTTCTCGCCTCGCGGCGCACGCCGGCGGGGCTGGTCGAGCGCATCACCGCCGCATTGCCGGCGAACCGGGTGATGCTGCCGCGCGATGACGAGCCGAATATCTATCCCGGCATTCTGGGTCTGGCCCAGGCCACCATCGTCACGGCGGATTCGGTGAATATGGCCAGCGAGGCGGCGATCAGCGGCAAGCCGGTGATGATCGCGCCCTGGCGCGCGGCAACGCCGGACAATCCCAGCGGCGAGGCAGGCCGCATCCGCGCCTTTCATGACGCCATGTTCGCCGCCGGCCATACCGTGCCACTCGGCGCGACCATCCCGTCAGGCCCGTTCGAGCGCCTCGACGAGATGGACGGGCTGGCGGAACGGCTGCTGGAATTGCTGGGGCGTTAACGGAAAATTCACTCTTCCTCCTTAGGATTCGCAGAAATACCTGAAGGAGGAACGAATGAATGTATTCATCGCCAAGATCGATTTTTTCGATCCGGACAGGTGGCCGGTGCTGAGTGCCCCCTACACGAGTAATCCGGAAAGTGGTCAGGACAACATCTCGGATATCGCCCGACAACTCGGCGAGGACGGGCTTGTCATTCTGGTGGGCTCACAAAGTCCGCGCACCAAGCATCGTCACAAGAGAAAGCTGCTCGGCATGATCAGATGCCACATGTCTCTTTACAGCACGAAATGCGTGGTGGATCCGGCACTGGTGACATCGGCGCATTTCACACGTGCTGATGGGGACTTCAGAATGCCCTATTGCATTCCGTTTTCCCAATTATGGGTGTGCCAGCCTCCGCTACGGGATGCCCGACTTGCCTGCGGTAACGAACTCGTCGGTGCGAACAGGCGCGCATTCTTCATCAAGCTGTCAGACCAAAAGGCGATCGAGGCAACCGAAATGGTCAGCACTCTATCCGGCCCACCAAAAGGCTTTCCCAGACCCGAAGGAGGCTTTATTCGCGATCAACATGCGCTCGGTCGCCTGCGACCAGCGCGGATGCGGCACGTTCGGGTTCACATTCGCCCAGAAGCCATATTCATTGCCGGCAAGCTGTTCCCAGAACGAGACCGGCCGCTGGTCGGTGAAGGTGAAGCGGCGGATCGACTTGATGCCCTTGAAGCCGTATTTCCACGGCGTGACAAGCCGGATAGGCGCGCCATTCTGGTTCGGCAGCGGCTTGCCATAGATGCCGGTGGCGAGGAAGGCCAGCTCGTTCTGCGCCTCCTCGATGGTCAGCCCCTCGACATAGGGCCAGGGATACCAGGACTGTTTCTGGCCGGGGGCCACATCCGGGTCGAGAAAGGTTTCCATGCGGATATATTTCGCGCCGGCGGTCGGTTTCGCGACCTTCAGCAGATTGGCCAGCGGCACGCCCGACCATGGCACCGCCATCGCCCAGGCCTCGACACAGCGATGCCGGTAGAGCCGTTCCTCGAAGCCGCCCATGGCGCTGACAAGCGCCTCGGCATCGAGTGTCATTTCACTCTCAACCATGCCGTCGATGGTGACCGCCCAGGGGTCGGTCTCAAGCCGCCTTGTCTTCTTCCAGATATTCTTCGACGAGCCGAATTCATAGAAATTGGTGTAGGTGGTGGCCATCTCCTCGTCGGTGATGGCGCGGTCCAGCCGGTAGGCATCATTACGCGGAAACGGGTAGCCGCCGATGGCGGCCAGCGCGGCGGCAGGCATCATGCCGCCAGCCAGCGCCGATGTGGCGAGCCCGAGCCCGGCGAAGCCGGCGCCCTTCAGCCAGTCCCGGCGGTTCATCCAGACGGATTCGGGGGTGGCGGCGGATTCGGGCAGCTCCCAGCTGCGGCGGGTGCGGATCAGCATGTCATGTCTCCCGGTATAAATTATGGTATATATTGTGGTGTGCGGCATGTGGGGCGCATCACTCTGGTCATCAACTGACCCGGTCAATATGCCCCGATCAATATGGCAGCAGTGAGGCGACCCGGCCACTCACATCCGCGCCATGACGTCGCCCGGCGGATGAACCCCATAAGACCAACACGGTGACACCGACCCGCCAGTTCAACCCCATCAGGTCAGCCCGTCAGCTGAGCGATGCGACCACGCGCGCGATCCGGCCAAGCGCCTCCTCCAGCGCGTCATCGGCGGCGGCGAAGCTGAGCCGGAAGGCCGGCGACAGGCCAAAAGCCACCCCGGGCACGATCGCCACCTCGCCAAGTTCCAGCAGCGCCGCGGCGAAATCACTGTCGGTTTCGATCACCGCGCCGTCGGGGCGCACCCGCCCGATCAGACCCGATATGTCGGCGAAGACATAGAAGGCGCCGTCAGGGGCCGGACATTGAATGCCGTCAATGGCGTTCAGCGCGGCGACCACGCGGTCGCGGCGGCGGGCGAAGGCGGCGTTGTTGGCGGCGATGAAATCGGTCGGCCCGTTCAGCGCCGCGATGGCGGCATGCTGGGCGATGCTGTTCGGGCTGGAGGTCGATTGCGACTGCAGCTTTGCCATCGCCCTGACCAGCGGCGGCGGCGCGGCGGCGAACCCGATCCGCCAGCCGGTCATGCAATAGGATTTCGAGACGCCGTTCAGCGTCAGCACCCGCCCGGCCAGATCGGGCGCGACGCCGGCGATGGTGGCGAATTCAAACCCGTCATAGGTCAGATGCTCATAGAGATCGTCGGAGACGACCATCAGGTGCGGGTGCCGGCGGATCACGGCGGCGAACGCTGCAAGCTCGGCAGCCGAATAGCCGATGCCGGTCGGGTTCGAGGGCGAGTTGATGATGACCCAGCGCGAGCGCGGGGTGATGGCGGCGGCGAGCGCGTCCGGCGTCAGTTTCAGCCCGGCATCAAACCCGGCCTTCACGAAGACCGGCGTGCCGCCGGCGACCTCGACAATGCCGGCGAAGCTGACCCAGTAGGGGGCCGGGATGATCACCTCGTCGCCGGCCTGGACAGTCGCCATCAGCGCGTTGAACAGCACCTGCTTGCCGCCGGTGCCGACCGACACCATGTCGGGCGTCACCCGCAGCCCGTTCTCACGTTCGAACTTGGCGCAGATGGCGGCCTTCAGCTCGGGGATGCCGTCGACCTGGGTGTATTTCGTCTCGCCGTCATGGATGGCGCGGATCGCCGCCTCCTTGACATGCGGCGGGGTGTCGAAATCGGGCTCGCCGGTGGCAAGGCCGATGACATCGCGGCCGGCGGCGCGAAGGTCAAGCGCCAGCGTCGAGATCGCCACCGTCGGCGACGGCGCGATGCGCGTCACCCGGTCGGCGAGATCGATCGCCGGGGTGGTCGGGGCAGTGCCGGAGTCGGTGCCGGAGTTCGTGCCGGAGTTCGTGCCGGCAGTGGTGCGGTTGTCGTCAGCCATGCCCCAAGATGTGCCACAGGCAGGAGATCGGGGAAAGAGGGGAGTGGTTATCAATATCCACAACTTCATGTTGTCACTGATTGCGAACCTTACTTGTTCAGCCTGGTAACATCACACGTTCGCCCCTGTCTTGCGCCCGTTCAATTGATCGAGGCCGGCCTTCCAGGCCCGGATATCGGCCCTGCGTTCCTCGGCCTCATCGACGCTCATTGACCCGTCATCCTCGTTGCCCTCCGCGGCCTTTGCGGCGGCAAGCGCCCGTGACAGCCATCTGCGCGCCGCCGTTGCATTCCGCGCCACCCCGTTGCCGGTCCGATACATTTCACCAAGCCGGCCCTGCGCGGTCACATGGCCCTGTTCGGCGGCCCGCCGGTACCAGTGCGCGGCCCGCCGGCGCGCCGCCATCGCGGCATTGACCCGTGCCTGACGCTGCTCGTGATAAATCGAATCCTTAGGAAGGGCCGGCGTCTCATCCGGCAGGAAAGGTTCACCAGACAGGACACCCATGAGGTGTTCAGCCAGATCGAACTGCGCTGCAACATGCCCCTGCGCCGCTGCTTTCTCATACCAACGCCTGGCCTCGTCACTCAGGCTGTCAGCGGCTTGCAGCCCTTCCTCGCCGCGGTCATAATATCCGGCAAGCCGGTATTGGGCATCGGCATCTCCCGCATCCGCGGCGCGCATGGTGTCACGCGCCTTCTGTGTGACGGTGAGACCAAATCGCTGCCCCAGAACCGCCGATTCAAATAGCCACGCCGACATGATCCATAGAGGCCACAAGGCGGCAAGGATTATCGGAAGGCGGGTTATTGGCGGCGGCCAGATGATCAGCGCCAGCGGCGCGAGATAGACGATGCGGTAGCTCCAGACAAGCGACCGGCCGATGCGGGGGTGGATAACCATCTCCGCATTATAGTGATCAAGGGTTAAAAAATGGTTGGGCACAAAGGCGGCACGCACCCCCTTCCCTCGTCTGCCTCTGCATCCTATCTTTCATGCTATGGAAGACGCGACGCCCTCACCCGACATGCCCGCCCCCGGACAGCCAGCGCCCGGACAGCCAGCGCCCGGACAGCCAGCGCCCGGCGCGGTGACAGGCAATCCCGAATCCGCGGGCGCGTCGGCCGGCGAGATGATCATCACCCGCCCGCGCGAACCGGCCGATTTCGACCTGCAGTCCGAGTTCACCCCGGCCGGTGACCAGCCGACGGCCATCGCCGAGCTTGTCGAGGGGATCAAGAACGGCGAGCGCGACCAGGTGCTGCTTGGCGTCACCGGATCGGGCAAGACCTTCACCGCCGCGCATGTGATCCGCCAGATCAAACGGCCGACGCTGATCCTCGCCCCGAACAAGACGCTGGCGGCGCAGCTCTATGGCGAGATGCGGACGCTGTTCCCCGACAATGCGGTGGAATATTTCGTTTCCTATTACGACTATTACCAGCCCGAGGCCTATGTGCCGCGATCCGACACCTATATCGAGAAGGAAAGCTCGATCAACGAGCAGATCGACCGCATGCGCCACTCGGCGACGCGGGCGCTGCTGGAGCGCGATGACGTGATCATCGTCGCCTCGGTGTCCTGCATCTATGGCATCGGGTCGGTCGAGACCTATTCGACGATGACCTTCCGGCTGGCGGTCGGCGAGGAGATCGAGCGGCAGACCCTGCTGCGCCGGCTGACCGAGCTGCAATACCGGCGCAACGACACCAATTTCGTGCGCGGCACCTTCCGCGTGCGCGGCGACAATGTCGAGCTGTTTCCGGCCCACCTCGAGGACCGCGCCTGGCGGATCTCGCTGTTCGGCGACGAGATCGAGGATATCTTCGAAATCGACCCGCTGACCGGCGAGAAGACGGCGAAGCTGCCGCAGATCACGGTGTTCGCCAATTCGCACTATGTCACGCCGCGCCCGACGCTGCAGCAGGCGACAAAGCTGATCCGCGCCGAGCTGAAGCAGCGCATCGCCCAGTTCACTGAAGAGGGCAAATTGCTGGAGGCGCAGCGCATCGAGCAGCGCACACAGTTTGATATCGAGATGATCGAGGCCACCGGGTCCTGCGCCGGCATCGAGAACTACTCGCGCTATCTGTCGGGGCGCGGCCCGGGCGAACCGCCGCCGACCCTGTTCGAATATCTGCCCGAGAACGCGCTGCTGATCATCGATGAGAGCCATGTCACGGTGCCGCAGATCGGCGCCATGTACAAGGGCGACTTCGCGCGCAAGAGCACGCTGTCCAACTATGGCTTCAGGCTGCCATCCTGCATGGATAACAGGCCGCTGAAATTCGAGGAATGGGAGGGCTTCCGCCCGCAGACCATCCATGTCTCGGCGACCCCCGGGACCTGGGAGATGGAGCGCACCGGCGGCGTCTTCTCGGAACAGGTGGTGCGCCCGACCGGCCTGACCGACCCGGACTGCATCGTCCGCCCGACGACGAGCCAGGTCGACGATATCATCGCCGAATGCCGCGAGGCGGCGGCGAAGGGCCAGCGGGTGCTGATCACCACCCTGACCAAGAAAATGAATATATGTATGAGGCCGGCATCCGCGTGCGCTACCTGCATTCGGATATCGACACGCTGGAGCGGATCGAGATCATGCGCGACCTGCGGCTTGGCGTGTTCGATGTACTGATCGGCATCAACCTGCTGCGCGAGGGGCTGGACATTCCGGAATGCGCGCTTGTCGGAATCCTCGATGCCGACAAGGAAGGCTATCTCAGGTCACGCACCTCGCTGATCCAGACCATCGGCCGGGCGGCGCGCAATGTCGACGGGCGGGTGATCCTCTATGCCGACAAGGTCACCGACTCGATGCAATACGCGCTCGACGAGACGAACCGCCGCCGCGCCAAGCAGGAGGCCTGGAACGAGGCGAACGGCATCACGCCGGAATCGATCCGCAAGGAGATCAATGATGTGCTGGAGTCGGTCTATGAGCGCGGCGACCATGTCACACCTGAGGCCGGTACCAGGGAAGGCGATCTGGTCGGCAACAACTACGCCACGGTGATCGCCGATCTCGAGAAATCGATGCAGGACGCGGCGGCCAATCTGGAGTTCGAGGAGGCGGCGCGGCTTCGCGACGAGATCCGCCGGATGGAGGCTGCCGAGCTCGGCCTGAACGCGCCGGGCGTGCCGCAGGCCATCGCCAGGCGCCATGCGGATGGCGGCAGGGACGGCGGCCCCGCGACGGCAAGATTCCCGGCCGGCACCCCCGGCAGCAGCCCGCGAAAACGCCCGCGACGTCGCTGACTGGATGAAGAGTTTCCCAGCGGCACCTGATTTCATTACGTTTTTCAAACGGGCCGGTTGAGCCGTTTTTTTTGTCAAGCCGACTTGACAATACCGCCCCGGACGCAGCCGAATCGTACCCTGTTTTGCACAGCGTCACATTTCTGTGATCTTTGCCTGAAAAATTGCCAATTCCCGTGTCATCAGGCAATAACTCAATCATAACGAAATATTTAACCTATTGTTTTAAAAACATTTTAATCGATATGCCTAAAATTTCATCATTTTGTAAAATTTCCCATGTTTTCAGCGATCAAGACCCGGGGATTTGATTTCATCCACATAGTTATCCACAGCTTTCGGGGATATGTTTTCAGTCGTGAAACACGCGTAAGTGACTGTGGTGGCGGCGACGCACCCGGGGATCGTCGCACCCCCTATCACGGCGGCGCGATGCCGGTTAAATTGGCGAGTGATGATGAACAGCGAACCGCAAGACAACCTGCAGGACAGATTGCATGACAATCCGCAGGACAAGGTGCACAACGGAGCGGCTGGCAGCGCCAATCTGCCGCCGGACCTGTCGCGCGGCCTTGCCTATCTGAAAGCCGAGGTGCGCAAACTGAGCGGCGATCCTGGTGTTTACCGGATGCTGAACGGCGTTGGCGAGGCGCTCTATGTCGGCAAGGCGCGCAATCTGGCGCGGCGCGTGACCAGCTACACGCAGCCGAACAGGCTGTCAAACAGGCTGATGCGGATGGTCAGCGAGACCGAAACGCTGGAGGTCATCGTCACGAAGTCGGAAATCGAGGCGCTGCTTCTTGAATCGAACCTGATCAAGAAACTGAAGCCGCGCTACAATATTCTGCTTCGTGACGACAAGAGCCTTCCACAGATCCTGATCACCGCCGACCACCCGTTCGGCCAGCTGACCAAGCATCGTGGCCGCAAGACCCGCAAGGGCGACTATTTCGGTCCCTTCGCCTCGGCCGGGGCGGTCAACCGCACGGTGGCCGATCTGGCACGCGCCTTCATGCTGCGCACCTGTTCGGATTCGATTTTCAGCGCCCGCACGCGCCCCTGCCTGCAATATCAGATCAAGCGCTGCAGCGGGCCCTGTGTCGGGCTTGTCAGCGAAGCGGACTATGCCGCCCAGCTCGACCAGGCGCGGCGGTTCCTGTCCGGCGGGTCGGCCGATATCCAGCGCGACTATGCCGCACGCATGCATCAGGCGGCAGATGCGCTGGAATTCGAGACCGCCGCCATCTGGCGCAACCGCATCCGGGCGCTGAGCGGCATCCAGGCAAACCAGGACATCAATGTTCCCAATCTGCGCGACGCCGACATCATCGCGGTGGCCCGCAGCGGCGAGCGGTCCTGCATTCAGGCTTTCTTCATCCGCGGCGGCTCCAACTATGGCAACAGATCCTATTTCCTGAGCCACAACGCCGACAACAGCGCCGCCGCCGTGCTGACCGCCTTTCTTGGCCAGTTCTATGATGACAAGGACCCACCGGCGGAAATCCTGCTGTCGGACAATGCCGAGGAGCAGGATCTTCTTGCCGAGGCATTGTCAGTGCGGGCCGGGCGCAAGGTCAGGATCAGCCAGCCGCAGCGCGGCGCCCGCCGCAAGCTTGCCGCGATGGCGATCCATAATGCCGAGGAAGCGCTGGCCCGCAATCTTGCCGATACCAGTTCGCAACGCCGGTTGCTTGGCGAGCTTGGCGAGCTGTTCGGCCTCGAGGCGCCACCCGAGCGGGTGGAGGTCTATGACAATTCACACATCCAGGGCCAGCATGCCGTCGGCGGCATGATCGTCGCCGGCCCCGAGGGGTTCAACAAGGCTGCCTATCGCAAATTCAACATCCGTGATGACGGCCCGGATGCCGTCAGTGGCGGCGATGATTTCGCGATGATGCGCCAGGTCATTCGCCGGCGGTTCGAGCGCGCGCTGAAGGAAGACCCCGACCGCGCCAGCGGCAACTGGCCGGATCTGCTGTTGATTGATGGTGGCAAGGGGCAGCTTGGCTCGGTGCTGGAGATCATGGATGACCTTGGCGTCAGCGATATCGCCGTGGTCGCCATTTCCAAGGGGCCGGACCGCAATGCCGGGCGCGAACAGTTTCATATGCGCGGCCGTGACAGCTTTACCCTGTCACCGCAGGCATCGGCGATGCATTTCCTGCAGCGGCTTCGCGACGAGGCGCATCGCTGGGCCATCGGCACGCACCGCGCCAAACGCCAGAAAACCGAACTCACCAGCCCGCTTGACGGCGTGCCGGGAATCGGTCCGAAGCGCAAGAAGGCGCTTTTGGCGCATTTCGGATCGGCCCGCGCCGTATCCAGTGCCGGCCTTGATGATCTTGAATCGGTCGACGGAATCTCGAAAACGGTGGCGCGACAAATCTATGATTGGTTTTACAATGGCCATTCCTGATACGATGCCTCACCATAAAGGTTCCGGCGATGCCGGACGTTACAACATCGCGGGTGCCCGTTGCCGATGAACATAGCGCTGAAATCACTGCCGAACCTGATGACCGTCATGCGGTTGGTCGTGGCGCCTGTGGTCGCCATCCTGATCTGGACCGACGATGTGACCGGCGGCTACGCGCCGGCACTGGCGCTGTTCATTCTTGCCAGCATCTCGGACTTTCTTGATGGCTGGATGGCACGCCGCCTCGGCATCGTCTCGAAGTTCGGTGCGATGCTCGACCCCATCGCCGACAAGGTGCTGATCGGTGTCTGCCTGTTGGCACTGGCACGGGTGACCGGTGATGGCTGGCTGTTCTTCCTGCCAGCGCTGGTCATCATGACCCGCGAATTCCTGATTTCCGGGATCCGCGAATTCATGGCCGGCAGAAGCATCACGATCCCGGTGTCGCAGCTGGCCAAATGGAAGACGAGTTTGCAACTGGTAGCGATCGGCCTGATCATGGCCGCGCCGGTGTTTCCTGCCGTGCCCTTCGTCAACGAGGCCGGCCTGATCACCCTGTGGCTTGCCGCGCTAATAACAGCACAGACCGGCTTGGCCTATTTCCGGGGGACGCTTGATCATGTCTGAGACGATGAGCATCGACCAGCGTCTTGACGCGGCGCGCGCGCGGCACGGGCTGGTCATCGGTCTCGCCGGCTGGTCGGGAAGTGGCAAGACAACACTTGCAGAACAGCTGATCGCCGGGCTGACCGCACGCGGGCTTGAAATCGCCACCATCAAACATGCACATCACGGCTTCGATGCCGACAAGCCCGGCAAGGACAGCTATCGGCACCGTGCGGCGGGCGCGCGCCAGGTCATCGTGTCATCAAAGGCGCGTTCGGTGCTGTTCACCGAGAATGGCGATCACGGCGAGGCCCGGCTCGAAGATCTTCTGGACGCGCTGTCCCCGGCCGACATCGTGATCGTCGAGGGCTACAAGCGGGAACCGATCCCGAAGATCGAGATTTTCCGGCTGGCAACTGGCAAGCCGCCCCTATTCACCGGTGACCCGCAGATCATCGCTGTCGCCACCGACGATGCCGGCGCGCTGCCTGCGGCGGCACCCCATCTTCTGGATCTGAATGACGTCAACGCGATCATTACCTATATCTGCGAGCAGGCCGAGACCGGCAATATCGCCGCTGCATCATGAGTGATACGGCCGATCTCTATAGCGGCAGCCTGGCCCCTGATGAGGCGGTGCGAAAGCTTACAGCAAGCGTTGCGCGCGTCACCGCCACCGAAACCGTTCCTGTCGCCGCCGCGGCCGGCCGGTTGCTGGCTGGCGATATGGTGGCGGGGCATGATCTGCCGGCAAGTAACAATGCCGCTGTTGACGGCTATGCGCTTGACGCAGATTTTCTGGCCAGAAACCCGGATCATGATTTCCCGGTCATCGGGCGCGCCGCAGCCGGGCATCCCCATGCCGATGCTGTCACCGCTGGCGCGGCTGTCAGGATTTTCACCGGAGCGGTGATGCCGCACGGCACCAATGCTGTGGCGATGCAGGAATTCTGCGTCGCCAACGAGACGGCCGGCACGGTGCGGATTGGCCGCGTGGTGAAGCCGGGTGCCAACAACCGCCCGGCCGGCGAAAATCTGCGTCGCGGCGAGATGATCGCCGCTGCCGGCTGTCACATCGGACCCGCCGAGGTCGGAATCGCGGCGGCGGCCGGCAATGCCGATCTCGAGGTGTTTAGACAGTTGCGGGTCGGATTGCTGTCGATGGGGGACGAGGTGGTCCCCGCCGGGTCACCAACCGCCGCCGGGCAGCTTCATGATTCCAACCGGCCGATGCTGGCGGCGTTGCTTGAGAGTGACGGGCATGCGGTTCATGATTTCGGAATTGTCCCCGACCGGGCGGAGTCGCTGACCACATGTTATCAGGACGCCCTTGCCGAATGCGACGCCGTCATCTCGTCCGGCGGCGCATCGGATGGCGACGAGGACCACACACAGGAGGCGATGCGGCGACTTGGCATCTCCCCGTCATTCTGGCGCCTTGCCATCAAGCCCGGACGGCCGATGGCGGCGGGCGTCGCCTCATCCGGCGCGCCGGTCCTGTGCCTCCCCGGCAATCCGGTCGCCGCCTATGTCTGTTACCGGCTTGTCGCGGCGCCTGTTCTCAGCATCATGGCCGGCGGCGCAGCACAATCTCCGCTGCGTTGCCCGATGCGGTGCGGGTTCGCCCACCGCAAATCGCCTGGTCGGGCGGAATATCTTCGCGTCCGGCTGGTCGCTGGCGCGGATGGCGAGACCGAGATGGTGCTTCACGGCCGCAAGGGGGCCGGCGTCCTTTCGTCGCTGACCGGTGCCGATGGTCTGGTCGAGATTCCGGTTGAAAATGACGGCGTGGCTGTCGGAGACTATCTGGCGTTCATACCTTTCAGGGAGTCGGCATTGTGACCATTACAACACCCGCAACATCAAGCCTGTCGGTCCGGTATTTCGCGTGGATGCGTGAACATACCGGCACCGCGATGGAGACGGTTACGCTTCCCGACAATGTCGCCTGCGTCGGCGATCTGGTGCCGCATCTGACGGCGATGTCGGAGGGGCATGCGCTGGCACTGAAGAACATGCAGGCGGTTCGTGTCGCGGTAAATCGCAGCTATGGCGATCTCGACACCCCCGTTGCCGGCGGCGACGAGGTGGCATTCTTCCCGCCGGTAACCGGGGGCTGAGCCATGGCCGTTCGTGTGCAGACCGAGGATTTCGATGTTGGCGCCGAAAGCCGCGCGCTGCAAGCGGACGCCGTCGGCGCAATCGCCCTGTTCGTCGGCACGGTTCGCGGGCTGAGCAGTGACAATGGCGTGACCGCAATGACGCTGGAGCATTACCCCGGCATGACCGAGTCGGAGCTTGAGCGGATCGAGGCCGAGGCGCGGGCGCGCTGGCCGCTGGAGGATGTCACGATCATCCACCGCGTTGGCAGGCTCGAGGCCGGCGATCAGATTGTCCTTGTCGGCGCCGCGTCGGCGCATCGCCAGGCGGCATTCGACGCCGCCCAGTTCATCATGGATTTTCTGAAAACCGACGCGCCCTTCTGGAAGGCCGAGGAACGCGGCGACGAAACCAGCTGGGTCGATGCCCGTGAAAGCGACGACGTGGCGCGCAAACGCTGGACAAGCTAGCACGCCCTCACCGGTCTTCTCAGATCGTGATCCGGCCCCGCACCAGATCCTCATAACCATCCACCAGCTGGCGGCTGACCTCGGCCGGCGTGAAGCTGTAGTCACCGATTTTCGAGACCGGCGTGACCTCGGCCGCGGTACCGGTCAGGAAACATTCCTTCATGCCGGCCATATCCTCTGGCGACATGTGGCGCTGCACCACTTTCATCTGCTTTGATTCGGCAAGCGCAATGACGGTCCGACGGGTGATCCCGTCGAGGAAGCAGTCGGCGATCGGCGTGTGGATTGTCCCCTCACCATCGACGAAAAAGACATTGGCACCCGTCGCCTCGGCGATATAGCCGCGATAGTCGAGCATCAGCGCGTCCTGGAACCCGTTCTTCTCGGCCTCATGCTTTGATAGCGTACAGATCATGTAAAGGCCGGCGGCCTTGGCATGGACCGGTGCCGATTCAGGTGACGGGCGCTTCCATTTCGCGATGTCGAGCGTGATGCCCTTCATCTTTGTCTCGGGGTCGAAATAGCTTGGCCATTCCCAGGCGGCAATCGCGACATGGATTTTGGTCATCTGCGCCGAAACGGCCATCATCTCGGACCCGCGCCAGCAAAAGGCACGAACATAGCCGTCGGTGATGCCATTGGCCTCGATCACCGCCATCTTCGCGGCGTCTACCTCGTCATCGCTGATCGGGATGTCGAAATCCATCAATTTGCAGGAGTTGCGCAGGCGCTCGGTATGCTCGCGGCCCTTGAAGATCATGCCGGAATAGACACGCTCACCCTCAAAAACCAGACTTGCGTAATGCAGGCCGTGGCTCAGCGTGTGCGTTTTGGCATCGCGCCATGGAATGATCTCGCCATTCAGCCAGATGCTGCCGTCGCGATCATCGAACGGTATCAAGGCCATCTTCGTTTCCTCCGGCGGGCACGCCCTGTCGTGCCGCGCAAACCGGATCGCAAAATTAGTTCCAATCCGGTCTTATTGTGCTAATGATTCGATACGCTACCACCGTCCCGGATTATTGGTCAACATGGCTGACATAAAACCCATCGGAAAGGCTCTTTTCCTGCGCGAGGAGGAGCTCCGGCGCGGCATCGAGTTGATGTTCTTTGCCTACAGGGATTTCACCGGCGAGGCGGATTCGATCCTTGCCGAACAGAATATGGGCCGGGCGCATCACCGTGCGATCTATTTCATCGGCCGCAATCCGGGGATCACCGTCAGCGAGTTGCTGGCGATCCTGAAAATCACCAAGCAAAGTCTTTCACGCGTGCTGTCGGCGCTTGTGGATTCCAATCATGTTGTCCAGAGGACCGGGCCCGATGACCGGCGGCAACGGCTCCTCTATCTGACCGACCAGGGCAATGCGCTGGAAGCGCGCCTGACCGAGGTTCAGGGGCGGCGATTCGCCAAGGCCTATCGCGATGCCGGCATGACAGCGGTCGAAGGGTTCCAGCGCGTCCTTGAAGGGCTGCTTGATCCGGAGACACAGCGCCAGGTCAGCGCGCTCGGCCATGCGCGCAAGGCACAACAGGATGATTAGGCGCGGGGCGTGTCAGCATGATGGGTGATGACGCCTTGCAGGGGCAGCATATCCTTGTCATTGACGATGATGAGCGGTTGCGGTTGCTGTTGCGGCGGTTCCTGGAGGAAAGCGGGTTCCGGGTCACCGATGTCGGGTCGGCCGGCGAAGCGCGGCAACTCCTCGACGGTTTCATCTTTGACCTCCTCATTGTGGACATCATGATGCCAGGCGAGACGGGACTCGAATTTCTCAGCGATATCCGCGATGGCAATCAGGTGCCGGCGCTGTTCCTGACCGCCATGGCCGAGACCGAACACCGTATCGCCGGCCTCGAAAGCGGCGCCGATGACTATATGTCGAAACCTTTCGAGCCGCGGGAACTGGTGTTGCGGATCCGTTCCATTCTCAGCCGCGCCGCGGCGCAGCGCGCAGCGCCGAGCAAAACCATCACTTTCGGCCCCTACAGTTTCGACCGGACGACCGGCGTTCTGATGCACAGCACGGGCCGCATCCACATCACCAACGCCGAGCAGAAACTGCTTGCCAGCTTCGCCGGGTCACCTGACAAGGTTCTCTCGCGCGAGGACATCACCGAAGCGATGGACAGCAGCATGCGCGGGCGATCTATCGACGTCGCCGTTGCCAGGCTGCGGGCCAAGATCGAGCCTGACCCGCACTATCCTGTCTATCTGCAAACAATCCGCAACAAGGGCTGGATGCTTCGGACCGACAGCCCGACCGGGGGCGGCAATGCAGCTTCGTAACTATCTGCCAAAAACGCTGTTCGGGCGCATGCTGTCGATCATTCTGGTGCCGATGATTCTGGTGCAGGTGATCACCGTCTTCATCTTCTATGAACGACATTGGGACACGGTCACACGCCACATGGCGGGCCAGCTTGCCGCTGACATCAGCCTGCTTGCCGACAGGCTTGGCGAGACGCCTGACGAGGCCACGATCGAGCTGATCCAGCAGACCGGATGGCAGTATTTCTCCTTCCCCGTCCAGTACAATGCCGAGGCTGAATTTGCGGGGCGGAATGTCAATCCTCCGGCAAGCTATGCCGAGGAAGTGCTTCGCTATGAACTGGGCGTCCGGTTGAAACAGGACTGGCACGCCGATCTGGAGTCGGATCCACATCTTGTCTTTGTCGATCTGGCACTGGATCCCGGCGTATTGCGAATCTATGCCAGCCGCAAGCGGATCTTCTCCTCGACCAGCTGGACCTTTTTTGGCTGGACGCTTGGCTCCTCGATCCTGCTCTTTGCCATTGCCCTGCTGTTCATGCGCGGGCAGGTACGGCCGATTCTGCGGCTTGCTAACGCCGCGCGGGCACTTGGCCTTGGACGCCAGGCACCGGATTACCGGCTTGAGGGCGCGCGCGAGGTGCGGCTTGCCGGCCGTGCCTTCCAGGCGATGCGCCACCGCATCATGCGCCAGCTCAACGAGCGGACGGAAATGCTGGCCGGCGTTAGCCACGACCTTCGCACTCCGTTGACCCGCATCCGCCTGCAGCTCGAATTGATGGACAACCGCGAGGACGCTGCGGCGATCCGGTCCGATCTTGCCGAAATGGAAGGGATGATCGACGCCTATCTGAGCTTTGCCGCCGGTGAGGGGGAAGAGCCGACCGAGGATACTGACCTGCAGACGATGCTCGACAGGATGATCACCCAGACCCGCAACACCCACGCCTTTGACATCAGCTTTGACGCGCCCTCACCGCCCCTGCCGATCTTCCCGCTTCGGCGCAAGGCCATCCGGCGGGCGTTCGAGAACATCATCTCCAACGCGCTCGCCTATTCAAAACAGGCGCGGGTGACGGCAAGCTACCGCAATGACGAGGTGACCATCACCTTCGATGACAATGGCGCCGGCATTCCGGCCGAGCGTCGGGCTGACGCGCTGCGCCCCTTTGTGAGGCTCGAGACCTCGCGCAACCGGCAAACGGGCGGCACCGGCCTCGGCCTGTCAATCACCAGCGATATCGTGATGGGTCACGGCGGCGACCTGACACTTGATGACTCACCGCTCGGCGGGTTGCGGGTGATCATCAAACTGCCGGTCTGAAGACTGCCGGTCTGAAGACTGCCG
>RFZL01000032.1 GCA_009920665.1 Alphaproteobacteria bacterium
ACAGGATCATTTCCTGCCGACCGGCAAGAATGAAGGGTTTGTTGCCGGTGACCGTGTCTTCCACCAGAAATTCGGCATGGGCAATGTGATCCATGTCGACGGTGACAAGCTAGAAATCGCCTTCGACAAGGCCGGCCACAAGAAAGTCGTGGCCGGCTTCGTCAGCAAACCGTGACGCGCCGCGATGCCCGTCCTCTATACCGCCAGACTGCAGCTTGACGAGTGTCTGACCGCCCGCCAGATCGGCAGCTTCGAGATGGTGTTCTCCGAACTTCTCGACGCTGCCGCGACGGCGCATCTGCGAGATGATGGTGGTGACTGGGTGATCGAGGCGATGTTCACCGGCGCGCCTAACAGCGTGATCATCGATGAATTGCTGGCCCCCTGTTTTGCCGCCAGCGCCCATCCGCCGGTGCCGGTGGTGATTGACCGGCTGGCCGACCGTGACTGGCTTGCCGAGAACCGCGCTGCGTTCCCGCCCCGGCAGATTGGCCGATTCTGGATTTTCGGCAATCATGTCGAGGCGCGCCCGCCGCCGGCAAGCTGGCCGGTCCAGATCGAGGCGGCGCAGGCCTTCGGGTCTGGCACGCACCCGACGACCGAGGGCTGTCTTCGCGCGCTGGAGGATATCCTGCGTGGCGGCAGGCTGCGGCGCCCACGCTGCCTCGATATGGGATGCGGGTCGGCCATTCTGGCGCTCGCCGCGCTGCGGGCGCGTCCCGCGGCCGGTCTTGTGGCGGCTGACAATGACCCGGTGGCGGTGCGCACGGCGGCCGAAAATGGCCGCATCAACAGGGTTGCCCCGCGCCGCCTGCGTGCCATCCACGCCCATGGCTATCATGCGCGGCAGGTGCGCGGCGCGGCGCCGTTCGACATCATCCTTGCCAACATTCTGGCGCGGCCGCTATGCCGGATGGCGGGCGACCAGCAGGCCTGCCTTGCCGATCGCGGCTGGCTGGTCCTGTCCGGCATCCTGAACCATCAGGCGACAATGGTCGAACGCCGCTATGCCGGGCAGGGGCTGCGACTAGCCAGGCGCATCCGGATCGGTGAATGGACAACCCTTGTCATGCGGCCGGCGCGTCTTGGCCTGCGCCGGTCTCTATGGCATCCTGACCACTTCTTGATCACATCTTCCGGGCTGCCAGCATGACCAACACCCCCCCCTCGGACAAGCTTGCCGGCCTGCGGGCTATCATTTCGCGGCGTGGACTTGATGGCTGGTATGTGGGACGCGAGGACCTGTTCCAGGGTGAAGAGGTGCCGCCGCGCGAGGAACGGCTTGCCTTTATCAGCGGTTTTACCGGATCGGCCGGGTTCGGTGTGATATTGCCGGATGATGCGGCGCTGTTCAGCGATGGCCGCTACACCCTGCAGATGGCCAACCAGTCCGATCCTGATCTGTGGCGAACCTTTACCCTTCCCGAGGCCGATCTTGGCAGTTTCCTGGATGATGCGCATGCGAACGGGGCCCGTATCGGTATCGATCCGCGGCTTGTCACGGTGCGTGGCTTCGAGAGGCTGCAGGATATCTGCCGCAAGGCCGGGGCCGAGCTTGTCGCCGATGTCGACAATCCGGTTGACGCGCTGTGGCGTGAGGACCGTCCCGACATCGTGCCGGCGCGCCCGTTCCGGATGCCTGACCGCGTGGCTGGCCAGTCGATGCCAGACAAGCTGGCGGCGCTGTCGGCGCGCCTTGAGGCGGCGCGATGCGATGCCGTTGTGATCAGCCGCGCCGACGCGGTGAACTGGCTGGTGAATATTCGTGGCACCGATCTGTCGAACACGCCGATCAACCTGCTGTTTGCGCTGTATCACCGTGAGAATGGCCTGATCCTGCTAGGTGACCAGCATCGCCTGGCACCGGTGATGCAGGGTGATCTGGCGAATCAGGTGGCGATCGTGCCGCTGGCGCAGTTTGCCGATCTCATCGATCCCCGCGCCGGCTACGCTGACGGGGTGCGGGTGATGTTTGACCCCGACAGCCTGCCGCAGCATCTACACGCACCACTTGCCGGGGCGGATATCGATCCCGTCGCCGCCCCATGCCCGGTCACGGCGATGAAGGCGCTGAAGAATGAAGCCGAGCTTGCCGGCACCCGCCGGGCGCATATTGAGGATGGGGCTGTCATGGTGCGCTTCCTTGCCTGGCTTGACAGCGGCGCGGCGCGCGGCATGCGCGAGACCGGGATTGCGGCGCACCTTCTTGCGTTGCGACAGGCAAGCCCCCGCTTTCTGGCCTCAAGCTTCGAGACGATCTGCGGGTCCGGGCCGAATGGTGCCATCGTGCATTACCGCGCCATCGAGGGTCAGGACAGAATCCTTGTCGAGGACAGCCTGCTGCTGGTTGATTCCGGCGCGCATTACAATGATGGCACCACCGACATCACCCGCACCATGGCCATCGGCACACCAACGCCGGACATGATCACCGCCTTCACCGCCGTTCTGCGCGGTCATATCGCGGTCGCCACGGCGCGCTTTCCGAAAGGCACTACCGGCCAGCAGATTGATGCGCTGGCGCGTGCGCCGATGTGGGCGGTGGGCCTCGATTATGCGCATGGCACCGGCCATGGGGTGGGGCATGTGATGCAGGTTCATGAAGGGCCGGCAAATATCTCCAAGCGCGGCACCGTGCCGCTTGAGCCCGGCATGCTGCTGTCGAATGAGCCCGGATGCTACCGCGCCGGCGAATGGGGAATTCGCACCGAGACGCTGGTCAGCGTCACTGCCCCGGACAAGGACGGTTTCATGGGGTTCGAGACGATTACCCTGTGCCCGATGGACCGGCGGCTGGTCGATGTCGACATGCTGTTGCCGGCCGAGCGTGCCTGGCTGAACGACTATCATGCGCGGGTGCTGGCAGCGCTGGCACCGGAACTTGAGCGCGAGGCGGACTGCCTTGCCTGGCTCACCGCGGCCTGTGCCCCGGTATAGCCGGGCGGTCTAGCTGGACCCTGCCACACCGATCATCGCCAGCCACTCCTCCTCGCTGAGGACAGTCACGCCAAGCTCGGCCGCCTTGCGGGCCTTTGATCCGGCATCTGCACCGGCGACAAGATAGTCCGTCTTCGCGGAGACCGAACCCGAGACCTTGGCACCGAGCGATTCGGCGCGCGCCTTCGCCTCGGCCCGCGACATGCCGGCCACGCGACATGCCGGCCAGCGTGCCGGTGAAGACAATCGTCTTGCCGCTGACGGCGCTGTCCTCGGCCGGGCGCTCCGGCGGCACGACGCTGAGCTGCGCCAGCAGATCCTCGACCGCGGCGCGGTTGCTGTCATTACTGAAAAACCCGATCAGATCCGCCACCATGGCCTCGCCAATCTGGTCGATGGCTACCAGCTCGGCGGTGGTTGCCTCGAGATCGGCCTGCGGTGACAGCGCGGCCAGCATCGCCTGCGGCTGCGTGAAATGCAGCGCCAGGATGCGGGCAGTCGCCTGACCGACCTGACGGATGCCGAGCGCGAAGATGAAACGTTCAAAGCCGATCTCGCGGCGCGCCTCGATGGCCGCCAGAAGGTTGCCGATCGAAACATCACCATAGCCGTCAAGCGCAGCCATCTCGGCGCGCCGTGCATCAAGACGGAAGATATCGGCCGGTCGTCCGACCCAGCCGAGGGTGACGAACTGGTCGATCTGCCGCGCGCCAAGCCCCTCGATATCGAAGGCATCACGCGAGACGAAATGCTTCAGCCATTCGAGGCGCTGTGCCGGGCATTCGAGGCTGTTGGTACAGCGTCGCACCGCCTCGCCCTCGGGCCGGGTTGCCGGTGCGCCGCATTCGGGACATGTCTCGGGAAAGACAAACCCGGTGCTTTCGGCGGGCCGCGCTTCGGGAAGCACCCGCACCACCTGCGGGATCACATCGCCAGCCCGCTGGATCACCACCCGGTCGCCAACACGGATATCCTTGCGGCGGATTTCATCCTCGTTATGAAGCGTCGCGTTGGAGACAACAACACCGCCGACGGTGACGGGTTCAAGCCGCGCCACCGGTGTCAGCGCGCCGGTACGCCCGACCTGGATGTCGATGGCGTTCAGCAGGGTTTCGGCCTGTTCGGCGGGGAATTTATGCGCCAGCGCCCAGCGCGGCGCACGCGCCACCTGGCCAAGCCGGGCCTGGTAATCATGCCTGTCGACCTTGTAGACGACCCCGTCAATGTCATAGCCAAGATCGGCCCGTGCCGCGCCAATCTCGCCATAGACCGCCAGCAGGCCCGCCACATCATCGCAGCGCCGCGATAGCGGGTTGATGCTGAATCCCATGCCCGACAGCGCCTCGAGGCTCAGCATATGCGTTTCGGCAAGGGGGGCGCTGACCTCGCCAAGCGAATAGGCGAAGAATTGTAGCCGCCGTGATGCGGTGACGGCCGGATCCTTCTGGCGCAGCGACCCGGCGGCGGCGTTGCGCGGGTTGGCGAATATCTTGCCGCCGGAGCCCTGCTGCGCTGTGTTCAGGGCCAGAAAATCGGCACGGTCCATATACAGCTCGCCGCGCACCTCGAGGATCGCCGGCGGCGTGCCGGCAAGGCGGGTCGGTACCGCATCGACCATCCGTACATTCGCTGTCACATCCTCTCCCTCGGCACCGTCTCCGCGGGTGGCAGCCTGGACGAACCTCCCATCCTCATAACGCAGCGACAGCGACAGCCCGTCGATCTTCGGCTCGGCGGTGAAGCCGAGAGGGGCATCATCGGCAAGCGACAGGAAGCGTCGCAGGCGGGCAACGAAATCGGCGATGTCATCATCGGAAAAGCCGTTATTGAGCGACAGCATCGGCTTTGTATGGCGGACCTTGCCAAAGCCGGCCGCGGCTGGTGCGCCAACACGCCGGCTGGGGCTGTCATCACGCACAAGATCGGGGAAGGCGGCCTCAAGATCGCGGTTGCGGGCCACCAGCGCGTCATAATCCGCATCGCTGACCGCCGGGTCATCCTCGCCATGATAGCGTTCATCATGCCAGGCGATGGCGGCGCCAAGGGTGGCCAGTTCCGCGGCTACGGCGTCACGGTCCATCTCGGATGGTGGCGTGGTACCCGGGCGCAACGTCATCACCGCCTGCTCGTCGATCATCCTACCTCTCCAGCAGGGCCAGTGCGGCGGCGCGGGCCTCGGCGGTGATCTGTTCACCGGCAAGCATGCGGGCGATTTCCTCGGTGCGGGCCTCGTCCGACAGTGGCTCGGTGGCGCTGATTACGCCGCTGTCGGTTGCCGTCTTGGCGATCCGCATATGATGGTCGCCCTTTGCCGCCACCTGCGGTGAGTGCGTCACGACAAGCGTCTGTGTGGTCTTGCCAAGCCGTGCCAGCCTTTCGCCAACCGCGGCCGCGACCGCGCCGCCAACGCCGGAATCGACCTCGTCGAAAATCAGCGTCCTGCCGGCGGCATCCCCTTCAAGCGCCACTTTCAGCGCGAGCAGGAACCGCGCCAGTTCACCGCCCGAGGCGATACGGTCAATCGGCCCGGCCTTCATTCCCTTGTTGGTGCTGGCCTCGAAGCGAATCTGCTGCGTGCCCAGTGGCCCGAATTGTTCCGGTGGCAGATCGGTGATCGCGGTGGTGAAATGTGCCCCCTCGAGTTTCAGAGGCGGCAATTCCGTCGTGACAATCGCATCGAGCCGTGCCGCCGCCGTCAGCCGGTTGCCGGCGACAACCGCCGCCACCTGCCTGTAGTAGTCACGCCATTGCCGTTCATTATCGGCAAGTTCGGCAAGCGCGCCGGCGGAATCCTCGATGCCAATCATGTTTGCGGGCCTGCTGGCGCAATTCATGCAGCCTGTCATCGACGTTTTGCAGGCGCGCCGGGTCGCTTTCAAGCTCGTGCCCGGCGCTGCTGATGGTGGCGGCTGCCTCGGCAATTTCGGCATCGGCCCGGCCAAGCGCCGCCTGCGCCTCGTCAAGCAGGCCGCCAGCCAGCGGTGCCACCTTGTCGAGTGCGGCCCGGGCCCGGCCGATGATGGCCTGGGCACCGCTGTCGCCAAAAATCGCATCGTCGGCGAGGGCAAGACCTTCGCCGATGCGTCCGACATTCGACAGTCGTTCGCGTTCGGCGGACAATTCGTCCTCTTCGCCAGCCTGCGGGGCCAGCAAGTCAAGCTGCTGCACCGCGTCACGAAGCCATTCTTCCTCGGCCCGCGCGGCCTCAAGATCACGTTTCGCCTGCGCCAGGTTGCGTTGGGCCTGCAGCCAGTTGTTCCAGCCGGATCGCAGTTTTTCGAGAATATCCTGATGATTGGCGGCGCGGTCGATATGACCAAGATGCGTTGAGAGGTCGAGCAGGCCACGCCCCTCGAACTGGCCCTGAATCTCGACCAGCGCGTCGCCAATTTCCCGAAGCAGCGCCGCCGAGACCGGCACATCATTGATGCTGGCCGATGATTTGCCGTCGCTTTTCAGGCGGCGGCGCAGGATCAATTCGTCATCCTGCTCGATATCGGCCTCGGCAAGACGCCCCCACACCGGATGATCCGCCGGCAGATGGAAGACCGCCGACACCTGCGCGCTTGTCTCGCCCTCGCGGATCAGACGGAAATCGGCGCGGCTGCCAAGTGCCAGCCCCAGCGCATCGAGAAGGATCGATTTGCCGGCGCCTGTCTCGCCGGTCAGCACCGTCAACCCGCGCTCGAAGGTCAGCGTCAACCGCTCGATGAGAACGATATTGGAGACCGTCAGGCTGTGCAGCATGGCTAGCGATCAAACAGGTCGGACACGGATTCGATGGCGCGCTGGAATATGCCCCTGGGAAGCGAACGCTCGGGGTCCTCGGCAAGTGCCAGCAACTCCTTGGTCCAGAAGGAGTCAGGATAGTTGTAGACGGCGACTGATCCGGCACGGTCCGCTTCGTCGGTCAGGCCAAGGGCGAGATAGGCCTCGACCATCCGGTACAGCGCCTCCGGGGTCTGGTTGCTTGTCTGGTAATCGCGCACCACCTTCTCAAATCGCCGCAGGGCGGCCGCATAATGTCCGCGCTCGCTGTAGAACCGGCCAACCGCCATTTCCTTGCCGGCAAGGTGCGAGCGCGCCAGATCGCCTTTCAGCCTGGCGTCGCGGCTATAGGCCCCCTGTGGAAAGCGAAGCAGCATTTCGTCAAATGCGTTCATCGCCAGTAGCGTCATCTCGGCGTCGCGCTCGACATCGACAATCTGTTCGTAATAGCACAGGGCGCGCAGATAATAGGCATATTCAACCATGCTGTCGGCCGGGTTGAGTTCAATGAACCGGTCAAGCGAGGCGACGGCGCGTGGATAGTCGTTGTCCTGATAGAAGGACCAGGCGGCCATGATCTGCGAGCGAACGGCGAGATCCGAATAAGGATGCTGGCGCTCGACTTCCTCGAATTTCGGCGCTGCCTTGCCGGGCTCGCCTTCAGCCGCAAGCGACAGCGCCTCGTCATAGAGTGTCCCGGCCGGGCGCTCCTCCTGTTCGAGCGGTTCGGGCGAAGCGCACCCGGCAATCGCAAGCGTGGCAGCGAGGGCGAGTGATGTCAGAAAGATCTTGGCCAAGGCGGCTCTCCACGGGGGTGGCAGGTCTCATGCACGGCGCGACAGCTGATGGCCGTCTCAGCGCCCGCCCACAATAGCCGCAAGTGAGGCGGGTGAAAAGACGCCAGATGCGCCTGCGCGGCGCCGGAAGTCAGACTGGTGTCAGACGGACAGGTTTCAGATTGTCGATTGGTACCGGGACGCCGGTTAGACCGCGGCGGCGGCGGCGACCTCCGGCAGCGCGTAGCCGTCGGAATGTTCGATTGCCGCGCCATCCTCGATGATCTGGAAGCAGGCCGGCGAATTCCAAAGGGTGCCGATCAGTTTGGCGCACATGGCATGGCCGGGACGTGACGCTGTCATTCTGCCGCGCATCGTCATGCCAAGAAGATAGAGGTCGCCAAGGCAGTCAAGGATCTTGTGACGTACAAATTCGCGTTCCATGCGAAGTCCGCCGTCATTGAGAACCGCGCCGTCATCTACCACCACAGCGTTATTGAGTGACCCGCCAAGGGCGAGCCCGGCATTCTGCATCGCCGCCACATCGCGCATCAGGCAGAATGTGCGGGCCGCCGCCAGGTCACGCTCAAACGCGCCGGCGCCGTGCCGGTAATGGAAACGCTGGCGGCCGATGGCGCTGTCGTCAAAATCGATTTCGGCGTCGATCTCGAGGCGCTCACATGGCTCGAGCTTGGCCCAACCGCCACCATGTTCGACCGAAACGGGTGCCGTGACGACAAGAACTCTACGTCTGCTGCCAAGCAGGCGGACACCGGCGCGGTTGATGGCCTCGACAACCGGCAGGCTGCTGCCATCGAGAATCGGTGCCTCACCGCCATCGATTTCGACGATGGCGTTGTCAACGCCAAGCCCGGCAAAGGCGGCCATGATATGCTCGACCGTTTCCAGTCCGACACCGTCGTCATTGACAATCCGTGTGCACAGCCGAGCCTGGCGAACCGAGTCCGGACGGGCGGCGATCGTCTGCCGGCTTTCGGTTACATCAATGCGGCGGAACAGAATGCCGGTATTTGCGGGGGCGGGGTGAATGGCGACGCGAACAAACCGGCCGGAATGAAGGCCGACGCCGTCAAAGGAAATGATTTCGGCGACCGTGGTCTGCATCGGTGAGTGCGCCACATTGTGCACTGATGCGCCTTGCATCGAACCTGACAATGTTTTGTCTTTGATCATTGACCGGTCACCGAGCATTCGCGCTATATCCTGGGGGCTTGTTGTTATGACCGCGTTGTTATGACGGACCGGTTTACTGTGAGGTCGCAATCGCCCTGTTTCGACCACCGATGCATTAAGAAGCAGTGCCGGTCCACAATCAAATCACATTTGGTTACCGGTTGTTACAAGCCTGCTTGTTGCAAGCCGGTCTGGCTTGCCGGAGCTGAAAAAGGGCAGGGCATCATGTCATGAAAAAGAGCCCGGCACGAGGCCGGGCTCTGTTGTGCAGATGTGTTGCGAACCGGGGTTGTCAGTTCGCCTGGCGACGAAGGAATGCCGGTATTTCCAAATCATCCGCCGGCCGGTCAAGCGTCGTCGTTCCGGCAGGTTCAGGCACGCGGTTCATCGCATCGGCGCGCGGCAGGTCGAGGATTGACGGCACCGCTTCCGGTACATTTTTTGCAGGTTCGGCAACGGCTTCCGTGGCGGTGGCAGAACCCGCTTCAACCGCCGGCTCACGGCGTTCCACGACAGGGTCATCTTGCGACTTTTCGGTCCAGAGGCGCGAGATCTTGTTGATCAGGCTTGTCTTGCCGGCCGCGGGTGCCGCGTCAGGAACGGCTTCATCCTCGGGCATTGTCGCCGGTGCCCCGGGGATGAAGGGCTTGCGGGCTGCCGTCACCTCGTCCGCCGTGTCACCAACCATCACCCGTTCCGGATCTGCGCCTGTTTCGGTGACGGGCGCGGTCGCGGGTGATGCCGGCATGCCGCTTCCGAAGGCCACCGCGCGCTCATTGGCGATGGCTTCGTCGATCGACATCTGCTTGTCATCACCGGCTTCGGATATGTCTGGTGCTGACAGATCCTTTGCCGCGGCACGGTTGCCAGACAGGAAGGCCAGTCTGGAGCGTGATGCCTTGGTTGGCACGAACCCCGGCATGATGGCACCGTCCTCGCTGTCTGTCGGCGTTTCGGCCTCGATGGCACCGTCGCTGCCGGTCCCGACCGCCGCGGCAGTCTCTGTTGGCGAGAATGCGGAGCCGATCTTTGCCTCCGATGCGGCCTCATCCATTGTCGAAGTGGTGTCCGCTGTCGCGCCGGCGCTTTCACCAGCGCTTTCACTGGCCGCTTCCGGGACCGCTTCCGGGCCCGCGTCTACTTCTGGCGTTGCTTCGGCCGGTTCGGTGCTGGCAGCCGTGACCGTTGGCATGGCCTCGCCGGCCGGTGCCGCCGGTGCTGGCGGGGCCACCGGCAGGGCGGTCGGTGCCGAGATGATGGTCGATTTGCGGGTGATTGGCGCCTTGATGAAGGTCGGGCGTTCCCGCGTCTGCATGTTGGCCTCGATGCCGGTGGCCACGATAGACACCCGCATCACACCCTCGAGCTTTTCATCGAAAGTGGATCCGAAGATGATCACGGCATCGGTATCGACCTCGCGGCGGATCCTGTTGGCGGCCTCGTCGACCTCGAACAGGGTCATGTCCATGCCGCCGGTGACATTGATCAGCACGGCGCTGGCCCCCTGCATCGAGATATCGTCGAGCAGCGGGTTGTTGATCGCCGCCTCGGCGGCCTGCGTTGCCCGGCCATCCCCGGACGCCTCGCCAGTGCCCATCATCGCCTTGCCCATTTCGCCCATTACGGCACGGATATCGGCAAAGTCGAGATTGATCTGGCCAGGCTTGATCATCAGATCGGTAACGCCGGCAACACCCTGGTGAAGCACCGTGTCGGCCATATGGAACGCATCGGCAAAGGTCGTGCGCTCATTGGCCAGCCGGAACAGGTTCTGGTTCGGGATCACGATCAGCGTGTCGACGAAACTCTGCATCTCGGTGATCCCGGCCTCGGCCTGGGCCATGCGGCGCTGGCCTTCGAAGTCAAATGGCTTGGTGACGACGCCAACGGTCAGGATGCCGCGCTCACGCGCGGCCCTGGCGATGACCGGCGCTGCACCGGTGCCGGTGCCCCCACCCATGCCGGCGGTGATGAAGACCATGTTGCAGTCGGCAAGCTCGCTCATCACCGCTTCGATGCTCTCCTCGGCGGCGGCGCGTCCGACATCCGGTTTCGATCCGGCGCCAAGACCCTGGGTGATCGCGCTGCCAAGCTGGATCTTCCGGCTGGCAAGTGAATGGGCAAGCGCCTGCCCGTCGGTGTTGGCGACAAGGAAGTCGACGCCATCAAGGTCGGAGTTGATCATGTTGTTGACGGCATTGCCGCCAGCACCGCCGACACCGACAACGGTGATGCGCGGTCGCAGTTCCTGCATGGTTTGGGGAACGGACAAATTGATGGTCATGAGACTCTCCCTTGTGCGGTTGGTGACCATGGAGCTGCCTGCAACCTGAATGCATTTCGCATGGCAGCGTTGGGATGCGGGGCATTACCGGCCCCGCCACGGGAAATTCCTGATAAGGAAATCAAACAAGGTCGCATGTTGTGTGCTCCTTCCTCATAAATTGTCCCGGAACCATGCGCCGAGCCTTTCGATCGGCCCATGGGGCAGGGTTCTGGTTTGCCGCTCCGCCGGGTCATCCTCGGTCAGCCTGCTGACATGAATGAGGGCGCCGACGGCGGCGGCATTGGACCGGCTGGTCTCCTCGACCGGGAGGTTGCCGATCCCGGCCGGCTGGCCAAGGATCACGTTTCTGCCGACAAGCTGTGCGCTGAAATCCGCGATGCCGGTGAGCTGGCTCGTGCCACCGGTGAGCACGAAACGGTTGCCGGCGGCATAATCCATCCGCACAGCGCGCATGCGATCCATCAGCAGCTCGATGATTTCCTCGATCCGCGGCTTGATGACGGCGCTGAGAAGCCGGCGCTCGATCGTCTTGCCACCGGCCTCGATTACATCGCCAAGTCCGGGGAGGGTGATATTGTCGGACATGCCGAGCTGCAGCGCCTCGCGCACCGGTGACGGGGCGGCCGCCATGGTGTCGACAGGCGTGATCGAGCCATGCACGGCTTTCAGACGTTCCGCCTCGGCAAGCGGCGTTGACAGGATGCGGGCAATGTCGGTCGTTACATGCTGGCCACCAACCGGCACGGTGTCCGCGTAGATCAGTCTGCCATCCATGAAAATGGCGATGGAAGAGGTGCCGCCGCCGACATCGATCACCGTGCTGCCAAGGTCGCGATCCTCGCCGGACAGACAGGCAAGTCCGGCCGCATAGCCGGCATGGATGAACCTCTCGGCGCTCAGATGGTTCAGCGCCAGCGCTTCTAGAATGTTTGTCAGGCTGGTGCGCAGCGCCGTCACATTCAGGAAATCGACGGCAAGGCGGCGGCCGCGCATGCCGGCCGGGTCGGCGATGCCGCGCACATCGTCAAGACTGTAATGAAGCGGGTGAAGCTGCATCAACTGCAAGGCCGGGTCGAGGGGCTGGGCCCCGCACCGGTCGAGAAGGCGGCGGATGTCACGGCGGCTGACGGCACTGTCGGACAATGTCATGTCCTGCGTGCGAACCTGCGAGCGCGGGCTGCCACCGGGAAGAACAACAGTCACCGATGCGATGGACAGGTCCGCCGCGCGCTCGGCGCTCTGGACTGCCTGGCCGATGGCGTTGCTGAGATCCGCCAGCGCGGTGACCTCGCCGGCGCGCATGCCGGCCGAGGCGTGCGTTCCCTGGCCAAGAAGCCGCAGCTCGCCCTGACGGTCGACCTCGCCGATCATGCAGCAGATCTTGGTGCTGCCGATGTCGAGAATGGCAAAGGGCCGTCCTATGCTGCGTCCACGCCGCAGTTTCATCGCTGCCTCCTGCTCATGTGTTTCTCCCCTGCCCACGGACCGGGATGTTGGGTTCGACAATCATCTGGTCGGGAACCCGCATGTCGATCACCGCCAGGTCACGGTTGGTGATCTGCTTGCTGTGGTCGATGATGGCGAGCTTCGACCAGGCGGTGCGTGGGTCGGTCTCGGGAAGCCTGACCCGAATGCCGTTGCGAAGATGCACGTCCCAGCGGCGCTCCGACTGGTAGGTCACCGCCCAGACATCGGCGAACAATTCCGGCTCGGTCTGCAGGATGTTCAGGATCGGGCCGGCATTTGGCGCCGCGCTGGTGCCGGCGACAACGGTCAGATGACCGAAGGTCGACGGGTCAGCGCCCGAAATGACGGTGCCTGTCCGGTCGATCACCCGATGCCCGGCCTCGGTCTGAAGCAGTGCCATCGGAACGCGCTCGGTCAGGATGATCCGGATGGTCGATGGCATGCGACGCTCGACAGCGACCTCGTCGATCCATCCGATGGTCGAGAGGCGTTCATGCAGCGCCGGCAGCGAGATTGTCAGCATCGGCTCGCCAAGCGTCAGCTCGCTGGCGGCGAGGATGACCGATTTCGGCGTGTGCGCGCGGCCCTTCACCTCGATTGTTTCCAGTCGCAGGCCCGAGTCCGCGCTTGCGGTGATGATGTCGTCAAGAATGCGCTCGCGCTCGACATAGCCGACGGCTATCATCGCGCAGATTCCGATGCCAAGGCTGCCACGCAGGATGGCTTTCAGACCGGGCCGTGTGCGCCGCCGCACAACACCGCCCTCGCTCGCCTCACGCGGCGCCTGTTCGGATGATTTCAGAAACGGAATCAATCGTCGCATTGCGCCGTCTCCAGCAGGTGATTGACCAGTTCTTCGCCCGACATGCCGACAAATCGCGCCTGTTCGGGCACCAGCGATGTGGCTGTCATCCCCGGCACGGTATTGATTTCCAGCATGTAGAGCTGGTCGCGGCCCTCATCCCAGCGATAATCCGCCCGGATCACACCGCGGCAGCCAAGATGGCGATAGGCGCGCTCGGCCCAGTCGCAGGCCAGCAACGTCACCGGTTTGGGAATGTCGGCCGGCAGCACATGTTCCGACCCGCCAGCTGCGTATTTCGCGTCAAAGTCGTAAAAGCCGAGATTGGGCTTGATTTCGGTGACGCACAGGGCGGTGCCGTCGAGAACCGACACTGTCAGTTCGCGCCCCGGGATGAAGGGCTCGGCGATCAGCGTGGCGTCGACATCCCACTGGCTGCGCGCCGGCGGATTGGTGTTGCCGGATTCGACAATGACCACGCCGAGGCTTGACCCGTCATTGCGTGGCTTGATGACATGGGCGCCGGTATAGTCGGCCGGATAGACATGGCTGTCCTCGACCAGCGCCAGATCCGCCGGCACCGCGATTCCGGCCTCGGCAAGCATGCGTTTGGCGCGAATCTTGTCCATCGCGATCGCCGATGCCAGCAACCCGCTATGGGTGTAGGGAATATTCATGATGTTGAGCAGCCCCTGAATATTGCCATCCTCGCCAACCTGCCCGTGTAGCGCGTTGAAGGCGCGCGCCGGCCGCATGTCGGCAAGTGTGTGGGCGATGTTGCGGTCGACCTCGACCTCGACGGCGTCCCAGCCGGCGTTGCGCGCGGCCTGACCGCAAAAGCTTGCCGACACCCGGCTCACCCGCGCTTCGGAGGTCCATCCGCCCATCAGAACCGCGACGCGCTCTCCGGTCATGCCTCGGCCCTCCTGTGATTGTCACCCGGGATGGCCTGCCCGTCGGCAAGCTGTCCGACGCGTCGAATTTCCCAACGCAGGGACGGCCCGCCACCTTCGGCAACGCGCAGGCGCACCGTCTCGCCGAGGCTTTCAATGTCATGCGCCGAAGCGGCGCCGCGGTTGATCAGGAAATTGCAGTGTTTTTCCGATACCAGCGCATCGCCGATTTTCAGACCACGGCAGCCGGCGGCGTCGATTTCCTGCCAGGCTTTACCGCCCGGCGGGTTGGCAAAGGTGCTGCCGCCAGTGCGAACACCGCGCGGCTGCGCATCGCCGCGGCTGGCGACGATCTCCTTCATCCGCGCCTTGATGGCGGCGGGATCGCCCGTGGTGGCGCGAAACTCGGCATGGGTGAAGATCCAGTCGGCCGGTGCGTCGCTGTGGCGGTACGCCATGCCCATTTCATCGGGTGTCGCGCTGAAGACACGGCCGGATCGGTCAAAGCCATGTGCGCGGATGATCACGTCACGGAACTCGCCGCCATAGGCGCCGGCATTCATCCGCAGCCCGCCACCGACAGTGCCGGGGATGCCGATCAGGAATTCCAGTCCGGCAAGCCCGGCGCGCGCGGCATGGCGGGCGACATTGGCGTCCAGCGCCCCGGCGCCGGCGGTGACCACATCGCCATCATGCGTGACGCCGGTCATATGCGCCGGTGTGCGGATGACGACACCCTCGATGCCACCATCACGGACCAGCAGGTTGGACCCGGCGCCAACAGTCAGCACCGGAATATCGGCCGGGCAACCAGCCAGGAAGTCGCCGAGGTCGTCATGATCCGCCGGGCTGAAGATGATTTCGGCCGGCCCGCCGACGCCGAACCAGGTATGTCTGGCCATCGGCACGGCGCTGGCATAGTCGCCGCGGACCGGCGGCAGGCGATCGATGAGGCTGCCCGTCATGCGCCAGCCCCCCGCAGCTTGTCCATTTCGGCAGGCAGCCGCGCCGCCCAGCCGGTGATATCGCCGGCACCAAGGCACATCACCAGATCGCCATCCTTCGTGCGGGCGAGGATTTCCTCGGCCAGCATGTCCGCCCCGCCCAGCACGGCCGGCCCACGATGGCCATGGTCGCGAAGACCGGTCACCAGAGCGTCGCGCCCGATGCCGTCGATCGGGGTCTCGCCGGCGGCATAGACATCAGCCACCAGCACTTCGTCGGCATCGTTGAAACAGCCGCAGAAATCCTCGAACAAATCGGCAAGCCGGCTGTAGCGATGCGGCTGGACAACGGCGACGAGCTTGTTGGTGCCGCACAGCATCCGCCCGGCGCGAAGCGCGGCGCGGATTTCGACCGGATGATGGCCGTAATCATCGATGATTGTGACACCGCCGCTGACGCCCTTGGTCTCGAACCGCCGTCCGACACCGCCGAACACCTCCAGCGCGGCGGTGATCCGGCCCGGGGTGACACCCATCTCCAAAGCCACCGCCAGCGCGGCAAGGCAGTTCTGGACATTATGTTCGCCAAGCATCGGGAAGCGCACTTCCGGCATCATTTCATAGCCACCGGCCGTACGCTCGGACAGGATGACATCGAACACCATCATCGGCCCGTCATGGCGCAGATTGACCGCCCGCACATCGGCGTTTGCCGCCATGCCGTAAGTGATCACCCGCCGGTCCTTGATGCCGGCCATCATCCGCTGTACTGCCGGATGATCGATGCACAGCGTCGCAAACCCGTAGAAGGGGATCGAGGCGACAAAATTCAGGAAGGCCTGTTCCAGCGCCTCATAGGTGCCGTGATGGTCCAGATGTTCGGGGTCGATATTGGTCACGACCGCGACCGTCGGGTTCAGTTTCGAGAAGGAGCCGTCGCTTTCATCGGCCTCGACAACCATCCACTGGCCGTGGCCAAGCTTCGCGTTGCTGCCCCAGCCGGTGATGATGCCGCCATTGATCACTGTCGGGTCGACTCCGGCGCTGTCGAGGAGTGTTGCCACCAGCGAGGTGGTCGTTGTCTTGCCATGCGTGCCGGCGACCGCCACCGACCAGCGAAGCCGCATCAACTCGCCAAGCATCTCGGCGCGATGGACAACGGGGAGAAAGCGTTCACGCGCGGCGACCAGCTCCGGGTTGTCGGGCCGGATCGCGGTCGAGATGACAACGATCGACGCGTCATCGACATTTTCGGCCTTCTGCCCGCAGATCACCTTGATGCCCTTTTCACGAAGACGGCGGACATTGGCGTTCTCGGCGCTGTCACTTCCCTGCACCGAATAGCCCATCTCGAACAGGATTTCGGCGATGCCGCTCATGCCGATGCCGCCGATACCGGTGAAATGCAGGGTGCCGATGGAAAGGGGAAGTTCGCTCATCACGCGCTCCCTGCCTTGTCGGTGAGCCCGGCCCGCTTCAGCGCCTGTGCAGCGATGATGCCGGCAGCGTCGCTCGCGGCAAGCTTGCGCGCCGCCCGGCCCATCTCGACGCGCCTGTCCGGGTTGTTAAGGATATCGGCAATGGCGACGCCAAGACGCGCAGCGTCAAGCTCTGCCTCGGCAAGGCAAAGCCCGCCGCCGGCAGCTTCGAGCTGCCGGGCATTTGCCGTCTGATGGTCATCCATGGCGCCGGCAAAGGGCACCAGCAGGGCAGGGCGCCCGGCTGCGGCAAGTTCGGCAACGGTCGAGGCGCCGGCGCGGGCGATCACCAGATCACTGGCGGCAAGCCGTGCCGGCATGTCGGTGAAGAAGGGCGCGATGTCAGCTGCCACGCCAATTTCGGCGTAGCTCTGCCGCAACGCATCGAGCTGTTCGGCGCGGCATTGCTGCACGACGCTGAGGCGCGCGCGAAGTTCGGCCGGCAGGGCGGCGATGGCCGCCGGCACCAGATCGGCGAAGACAGCCGCGCCAAGCGACCCGCCGATGATTGTCACGGACAACGGTCCCGCGGCGCTGGCCTGACGCGGGTCAATCGCGAAGAAGGCTGCCCGCACCGGCATGCCGGATATAAAGCTTTTGACATGGACCGGCAGATTGCGTGTGCCGTCCCAGCTCAGCGCCAGATGGCCGGTCCAGCGCGCCAGCAGATGATTGGCCCGCCCGAGGAAAGCATTCTGTTCATGCAGAAGCGAGGGCACACCAAGCAGGCGCGCGACAAGCAACGGCGCAAAGGAAGGGTAGCCACCAAAGCCGACCATCGCCGCCGGCCGGCGTTTCAGCATCAACAGCAGCGCCAGAACGGCGCCGCCGCCAAGCCTTGCCATTGCCAGCAGGCGGGTGATCACGCCGCGCTGGAAGGGTGATGCGGCCGGCAGCACGACGCGGCCATCGGCAGGAAGGAGGCGCGCGCCGCGGCGGTCGGTCATCACCAGTGTTTCGACGCCGGCGCCGCGAAGCGCCTCGGCCACGGCAAGCGCCGGGAACACATGCCCTCCGGTGCCGCCTGCCGCTAACGCGATCAGCGGTTTACGCGGCGCGCTCATTGCGAATTCTCCTGCGGCTGGCGTCGCCCGGGCAGGGCATGGGGGGTGCGTCGGCGGGTCAGCGCCAGGATCAGCCCCATGGTCAACCCGCTGGCAACAAGCGATGAGCCGCCATAGCTGATCAACGGCAATGTCATGCCCTTGGTCGGGATGAGATCGGCCGAAGAGGCCATGTGGATCGCCGCCTGGACACCGAACTGCAGGACGAGGCTGGCGCTGGCTATCAGGCAGAACAGCCCCTCATCCGACAGCGCTCTGGCGAAACCGCGAAGCACGATGAAGGCGTAGAGAGCGACGAGGGTCAGACAGGCAAGGGCGCCGAATTCCTCGGCCGCGACGGCGAAAATGAAGTCGGAATGCGCATCGGGCAGGTGCAGCTTTACCGTGCCGTCGCCGGGACCGACACCGAACAGTCCGCCATTCGCGAAGGAATGTTTGGCCTGTTCAACCTGCCAGGCACCGCCTTCAATGAATTTTTCGATCCGCAGCTTTACGTGATCAAGCGTCAGATAGGCGATGAACAGGCCAAGCGGTGCCAGGGCCACGATGAAGACGACCAGCAGCATCGGCATGCCGGCAAGGAACATCTGGAAGCCCCAGGTGAGGACGATCATCAGCGTCATGCCGATATCGGGCTGCAGCACAAGGATGCCGACAATCAGCGCCATCAGCAGCGAGGAATAGATCCAGCCCGGAAAGTCCTGCCCCTCGCGCCACAATGTCAGCAGCCAGGCCGAGACCACGGCGAAGAGCGGTTTCGCGAATTCCGAGGGCTGGAGGTTGAACCCGGCAATGTTGATCCAGCGCGTGGCACCCTTGATCTCGCTTCCCGCGACCACGGCGAGTGCCATCAGGCCGATGATCCCGGCAAGGCCGAACAACGCCAGAATCCGGATTGGACGTGGCTCCAGCAGCGAGGCGGCGATCATGATGCCGACAGCCGGCATCAGGAAGATTCCCTGACGTATGCCGAAATGCTGCGATGGCAGATTGATCAGCGTCGCCACCGCCGGCCCGGCGGCCATCACAAGAAGCGTGCCGACAACCATCAGCAGCAGCGCGCTGGCCAGCAGCCAGCGATCCACGGTCCACCACCAGACCCCGACGAGAGAGCGATCGGTGCGGTCAAGCATGCGCACCTCCGGCGGTTGTTTCGGTGGTGGCGATCTGTCTTGCGATGGCGCTGAAGGCATCACCGCGGGCGACAAAATTCTCGAACTGGTCGAATGAGGCGGCGGCGGGTGACAACAGGACCGTCGCCGCGCCGGCCACGCCCGTGGCGGCGCTGGCATCGGCAAAGGCTGCATGTGTCGCGCTTTCAAGGTCGCCGGACAGCCTGACCGGCACCAGCCCGGTCAGTTCGGCGGCGAAATCGGCGGCGGCGCTGCCAATCAGATAGGCACGTTCGACATTCTGTGTGGCGGCCGCCGCCGGCCCGAGACCGTCGGCCTTTGCCTCGCCGCCGGCAATCCAGTAGATGCTGTCAAAGGCGGCAAGCGCGCAGGCGGCGGCAACACCGTTGGTTGCCTTTGAATCATTGATGAAGGTGACGGCTTCATGCTGCGCAACATGCTGCATCCGGTGTGGCAGGCCGTCGAAATCGGCCAAACCTGCCGCAAAGTCGTCCTCGCTCACCCCCAGATGCCGAAGACAGGCCGCGGCGGCCGCGGCGTTGACGGCGTTATGAGGTCCGGCAAGGGCCGGTGACAGCCTTGCGTTGGCAGGAAGGTCATCCGCGCCAACGGTCATCCCGCTGCCGCCCGCCGCCAAAAACTCCGTGGCAAGGCGGCCAACCGGCCCGTGATCCTCGCCGAATACCGCCAGACCGTCCGGCAACAGCGCGCTCAGGATACGCGCCTTGGCGGCGACATAACCGTCCATGCCGCCATGCCGGTCCAGATGGTCCGGCGTGATATTGAGAAGAAGCGCCACGTCGGCATGCAGCGACGGCGTTGTCTCGAGCTGGTAGGAGGACAGTTCCAGAACGATCACCCCGTCCGGTCCCGGATCCTCAAGATTGCAGGCGGCATCGCCGATATTGCCGCCCACACTGGCAGCGACGCCGGCATGTCGCAGACAATGCCCGATCAGCGCGGTGGTGGTGGATTTGCCGTTCGTGCCGGTGATGGCGACAAGCCGCGCCCGCGGCGCCGCCCGCATTGCCAGCTCGACCTCGCTGATGATCTCGACGCCGGCGTTGCGCGCGCGCGCCGCCGCCGGATGCGGCGCCGGGTGATCATGTGGAATGCCGGGGCTGATCACCATGGCATCCAGCCCGTCCCAGGGCCAGTCCTGCCAATGTGCCGTTTGCGCCCACGCCGGCAGATGATCCGGCGCGGCCCGGCTGTCATCATGCAGCCAGCAATGCGCGCCGGCCGCGTCAAGCGCGTGCGCGGCCGCCATGCCGGACAGGCCGAGACCAAGGATCCCGACCTTTCTGCCTGACATGGAACGTGGAACGAGCATGAAGACGGACCCCTAGCGAAGCTTCAGTGATGACAGGCCGGCAAGTGCCAGCACGACGGCGATGATCCAGAAGCGGATGACGATGGTTGATTCAGCCCAGCCCTTGCGTTCGAAATGATGGTGCAGCGGTGCCATCAGAAAGATCCGCTTGCCGGTGAGCTTGAAGGAGGCGACCTGCAGGATGACCGAAAGGGTTTCGACGACGAACAGGCCGCCGGTGATGGCAAGCACCAGCTCATGCCGTGTCGCCACCGACATCGCGCCAAGCGCGCCGCCAAGCGCCAGCGATCCGGTGTCGCCCATGAAGACGCGTGCCGGCGGAGCGTTGAACCACAGAAAGCCGAGCCCGGCGCCAAGCAGGGCACCGCACATCACCGCCAGATCGCCGGTGCCGGGAACATAGTTGATCTGCAGATAGGTGGCGAAATTGACGTTGCCGGCGAGATAGGCGATCAGGCCGAAACAGGCGGCGACAATCATCACCGGCACGATGGCCAGCCCGTCCAGCCCGTCGGTCAGATTGACCGCGTTCGACGCGCCGACGATCACCATCATCGCGAAGGGCACATAGAAAAGCCCCAGCGAAAACAGCGTGTCCTTCAGGAAGGGAACAGCAACACCATAGCGAAGCTGCGCCGGTGACAGTTCGATCAGCACCAGTGTCGCGATGAAGGCGACGCCGAGCTGCAGGACCAGCTTCATCCGCCCCGACATGCCGTGATGCGACCGGCGGCGCAATTTCATCCAGTCATCGACCGAGCCGACGGCGCCGAAGCTCAGCGCGACCAGCAGCACCGGCCACAGATAGGGGTTTGAAAGCGGCATCCACAGCAAGGTCGACAGGGCGAAGGCACCGAGGATCAGCAAGCCGCCCATCGTCGGCGTGCCGATCTTTGTCACAAGATGCGATTCTGGCCCGTCGGACCGGATCGGCTGACCCTCGGCCTGGTGTGTTTTCAGCCAGCGGATCAGTGCCGGACCGAGCAACAGGCTGAGCACCAGCGCGGTGATGGTGGCACCGCCGGTCCGGAAGGTGATGTAGCGAAACAAATTGAAGAACTGATACTGGTCGGCCAGCGGCACAAGAAGGTCAGGCAGCATGTGATGCACCTCCCTTGGCGCCACCTGGCGTGGAGAACCCGTCGAGGATCTCCGCCGCGACCCGGCAGGCGCCCGATCCGTTCGATCCCTTGATGAACACAAGGTCGCCGTCGCGAAGCATGGCGCGTAACGCGTCAATGGCCGCATCAGGCGCGTCAACGGCATGGCGGGTGATGCTGGCGGGAAGCGATGATGCCATTTCAGCCATCATCGGGCCGATGGTGATCAGCACCCGTGGGTGCAATGCGGCAATCGCCGGGGCGAGGGCGGCATGCGCCACCGCGCCGGCATCACCAAGCTCCAGCATGTCCGAGAGCACCATAATCTGCGGCGGCCTCTCGGCGATGGTCGCGAAGGCGGCGTTCATCGAGGCTGGCCCGGCGTTGTAGCTGTCATCGACCAGCGTCATGGTTGCACCATTGAAAACGCCCTCGGTGACGGCACCCCGACCGGGTAGTTCACTGAAATAATTCAGTTTTTCTGCAGCCTCCGCAATGTCGAGGTCAAGCGCCGCCACCGATGCCAGCATGCCCATGGCGTTGCGCGCCCAATGCTGGCCGCGTGTTCCCATCCGCACGTCCATCCGCACCCCCAGAATGTCCGCCCGGATATGCGTGCCGGCGCTGTCCGCCACGACATCCAGCAGACGGGCATCGGCGTTGCTGTCGGTGCCAAAGCCGATGATCCGTCCGGCGCCGGCGTGGCGCGCGCGCTCACCCAGAAAGGTGAAATAGGGATCGTCGGCATTCAGGATGGCGGTGCCGCCGGCTGTCAGCCCATCAAAGATTTCGGCCTTTGCGGCGGCGATATCATCAAGGCTGTCGAAGAATCCGGCATGGCTGTCGGCAATGCGGGTGATAACCGCGATATCGGGCTGCGCAAGGGTGCTGAGTGTGCTGATTTCCCCCGCCGCGTTCATGCCGATTTCCTGAATCGCGGGAAGTGGTGTGGCGGGAAGTGTCGCCAATGTCAGCGGCACGCCAAGATGATTGTTGAAGCTGGCGCGGTTGGCATGGCATCCGCCAAGCCGGCGCAGCATATGCGCCAGCATTTCCTTGCTTCCGGTCTTGCCGACAGAGCCGGTGATCGCCACCAGATGACCGCCGGCCATGCGATGCGCGGCCCGGCCAAAGGCCCCGAGCCGAGCCAGCGCGGCCTCGACATCATCGACCATCAAAAGGGGGCAGGGCATGGGGCCCGGGTCGCGCGCCACCAGCGCGGCTGCGGCGCCGTTCGCGGCCGCGGCGGCAAGGTAGTCATGGCCATCAGCGTGCTGGCCGGCGAGCGCGGCGAACAGGGTGCCAGGCGCGCAAAGCCGGCTGTCGATTTCGACCGCGGTGACGGACAATCCGCCAGGCGGCGTCAGCCAGTGGCCATCGGCGCGGCGGGTCAGTTCATCGGCATCGATCATCATATTTGGGATGGTGCCAGGCCTCATATCGGGCCTCATATCGGGCCTCATATCGGGCGAATCGGCGTTCATCCGTCGCCTCCATCGGCTGTCAGCCTGCGGATGGCGTTTCGTGCCACGCTGGAATCACTGAAAGGAAGGGTCTCGCTGCCGACAAGCTGGACATTTTCATGCCCCTTGCCGGCGATCAGCAGCACATCATCGGCATTCATCTCGCGCATCGCGGCCGCGATGGCCTCGCCGCGGTCGGCAATTTCGATGGCATTCGGGCAGGTTTCGATGATGGCGGCGCGGATCGTCGCGGCGTCCTCGGAACGTGGATTGTCATCGGTGACATAGACAAGGTCGGCATTCGCCTGCGCGGTGCTGCCCATCATCGGACGTTTGCCGGCGTCGCGGTCACCGCCAGCGCCAAAGACAACGGCAAGCCGGCCGCGTGTTTCAGGGCGCAGTGCGCGCAGCGCCGATTCCAGCGCGTCAGGCGTGTGCGCATAATCGACAACCACCCCCGCCGCTGTCACGGCGTTCACCGCCTGGAACGTGCCGGCAAGTGCCATCGGGATGCACAGGCTCTTGCCATCATGCTCGACAGTGACATCAATCCCGAAATCCATCGCCGCGACGTCGGTGATCCTGAAATCGGCCTTCCTGTCGCTACCGACTGTGAGGATGACCCGCTCCTGCGGGTTCATGTTGCGCATCATCTCGGCAAGGCGTGCGCCATAGGTGTCGTCGATATTGATCACCGCACAACCGCCGGGCAGCAGAAGCTCGGTGAACAGGCGCGCTTTCGCTGCAAAATAGGCTTCCATGTCGGGATGGTGGTCGAGGTGGTCGCGGCTGAGGTTGGTGAAACCGGCAATGTGGATATTCAGGCCGTCAAGGCGATGCTGCGCCAGCCCATGGCTGCTTGCCTCAAGCGCCAGATGCGTAATTCCGGCGCCGCAGATCGGCTGCAGCGCGGCATGCAGGCTGACCGCGTCGGGTGTTGTCAGCGGGGGCAGGCCCAGCATCCGCCCCTGCATCGTGCGCGGATCCGGCCCCTGCAGGCCCAGCGTGCCGATCGAGGCGGCATCCCAGGTTGCACGGCGCCAGATCTGGCGGATGAACTCGACGGTTGATGTCTTGCCATTGGTGCCGGTGACAGCGGCAATCATGCCGGGCTGGCGACGCCAGAAACGGGCCGCGGCAAGCGCCAGCTCGCGGCGCGGCGCTTCGCAGGTCAGGACCGGCACGCCGCTGTCGGCGACGGCTTCCAGTGCGGCGCCAAACGGCCGTTCATCGGTCAGGATGGCGGCGGCGCCGGCCTTGATGGCGGCGGCGGCGAAATCACGTCCGTCGGCGTGACTCCCGGCAAGCGCGACAAACAGAAAGCCCTTGCCGGCCTCGCGTGAATCACTGCCAAGGCTGGTGATCTCGAGCGCGGCAATCTCCGCCGCGCGCGGATGCGCCATCGTTGGGCCGGGGATCAGATCAGAAAGATGCAAGGGTTTTTTCCTCCTTTCCAATCTTGAAGTCGAGCCGCAGTTTCTGGCGAATTTCGGGCGCTTTTTCGTCAACAGGATGAATTCCGAGCAGCGGCGCTGCAGTCTCGATGATGTGACGCGCCGCCGGCGCCGCGACCCAGCCACCGGTGGCATAGCCATAGGAATGTTTCTGGCCCTTCGGCTCATCAACCATCACCACCAGCACATAGCGCGGGTCATGAACCGGAAAGGTCGCGGCAAAACTGGCGATGTTGCGGTCCTTGTAATAGCCGCCTTCGGGGCGGATCTTTTCGGTGGTGCCGGTCTTGCCGCCAACCATATAGCCGCGCGCCTCGGCCTTCTTGCCGGTTCCCTTGGGATGTTTGACGACAAGTCGCATCATTGACCGCACGGCGCGCGTCGTATCTTCCGAGAACAGTTTCTGCCGCACCGGCTGCTGACGGCCGGCCTCATCGCCGGGCTGACGGCGCAGCAGCGTTGGCGGGGTCCACAGCCCGCTGCCACTGGCGGTGGCGACAGCGCTGGCCAGATGCAGCGGCGTCACCGAAATGCCGTGGCCATAGGAAATGGTGGCGATTTCGGACTGCCGCCAGGAGCGTGGCACCAACGGCGTGGCAGTCTCCGGGATTTCAATCGGCAGCCGCTCGAACATGCCAAGACGGCGCAGATAGGTCTTCTGGATTTCGGCGCCGATCTCGGCCGCCATCCGTGCCGAGCCGATATTCGACGACAGCACCAGGATCTCGGGGACCGTCAGCGGCCAGTCATAGACCTTGTAATCGCGGATGCGGTGACCGCCGATCCGCAGCGGCCTGGCGACCTCGTAACGCCGGTCGAGGGTCGTTGTCCCGGACTCCAGCGCCATCGCCGTGTTCAGAACCTTGAAGGTCGAGCCCATCTCATAGAGACCGAGCGTCGCCCGGTTGAACCTCGTATCGGCGTCGGTGGCACCGAAATGGTTCGGGTTGAAATCGGGAAGCGAGACCAGCGCCAGAATTTCACCGCTGCTGATATCGAGCATGACGCCGGCGCCGCCAATAGCTTCAAATATATGAATTTGCTTGTTGATTTCGCGCGCCATGATGGCCTGGATGCCAGCGTCGATCGACAGGGTGACATCATCACCGGAGGCCAGCCGCGCATCCAGCGACTTTTCCACACCGGCAAGGCCGTTATTGTCCGGGTCGACCTGGCCGAGGATATGCGCCGCCAGCCGGCCGCTCGGATAGGCGCGAAGCGTGCTCTTGCGAAAATGGATACCCGGAATGCCGAGATTGAGAATTTCGGCATGCCGCGCCGGGGTCAGCTTGCGGTCAAGCTCGACATAGCGGGTGTCCTTGGTCAGGAGCCGCGCCAGCGCGCCCTCGTCATGCCGCGGCAGCAGCGGTGCCAGCGCCCGCGCCGCCGCCGCCGGATCCATGATCTCCGACGGGTCGGCATGCAGCACGGTGATCGGCAGGTTCGTCGCCAGCAGCCGGCCCTTGCGGTCGAGAATCTGGCCACGCTCGGCCTTTGGCGGCGGCACAATCCCGGCGGTGCGGGCATTCGCCTCGTCGGTGGCGAGCAACATCACCCGCGCCGCGATCGCCGCGAAGACGGCCAGGACCACCACGGCGGACACCACCAGCCGCACCTCGGCGATGCGGCGCGAGCGCGCCGGATCGGGGCGTGCCGGCAGCACCAGATTGCGAAGGCGTGATGTGACGGTGATGCGTGGTGTCATTGCGGCGCGATCCCTCCTGTCTGAAGGGTGACGCGGTCATCGGGCGACGCGGCGATCCTTGTCAGGTCGCGTGGCTTTGGCGCCGGGTCCGGCGGCAGCAGGGTGATCACGCCGACATCGGCCAGCGGCTCGTCAAAGTCGGGCAGGATCCGCATCGGGATGGCATCGATCGGCAGCACCCGGTCCTCGGGGATGGGTTGCATCTCGAGCAGTCTTTCGGACAGGTCCAGAACCCGTTCCGGGCGCGACAGATGCGCCCATTCGGCCTCCAGCACGGAGATTTCGCGCTCGGCCGCCAGAATATCGCGTTCCAGCGCCAGCAATTCGCCCTCGCGCCGATCGATGCCGATCTTCACCTGATAGAGCGTCGTGCCGAGGATGGCGGTCAGCGCGCTGATGAGGAGGATCATCCGCATGAGGCGTTTCTCCCGGTGGCGTCTTTCCCGGCGGTGGGCGCGCCGTCATCTGCGGGTGCGTCGGTGCGCCGCGCCACCCGCAATTTCGCCGAGCGCGCGCGGGCATTAGTGGCTGTCTCGCCGGCGTCGGGAAGGATCGGCTTGCGCGATACCAGCTCGAATGTCGGGGCCGGCCCCTCGACCGCCGGAATGTGGCGTGACGGGTTGGGGCGGCCACTGCTTCGTGCGCCAAGGAAGCGTTTCACGATCCGGTCCTCAAGCGAGTGAAAGGACACCACGGCGAGGATGCCGCCGGGCTTCAGCATCGCCTCGGCGGCGCCCAGACCGTCCTCGATCTCGTCAAGCTCGCGGTTGATATAGATGCGCAGCGCCTGAAAGCTTCGTGTCGCCGGATCGACCTGTCCCGGGCGCGGTGCCGGCATCACCGCATGGATGATCGCCGCCAGCTGGCCGGTGGTGGTGATCGGCGTCTCGGTACGGGCGCGAACGATGGCGCGGGCAATGCGGCGCGAGGCGCGCTCCTCACCGTAATCCCACAGGATCTGCGCCAGCGCGCGCTCATCAAGCCGCATCACGATATCGGCCGCGCTGTCGCCGGCTTTCGACATCCGCATATCCAGAGGCCCGTCCAGCCGGAAGGAAAAGCCGCGTTCCGCCTGGTCAAGCTGCGTTGAACAAACACCAAGGTCGAAGGCGATGCCGTCAAGCCGTATCTCTGGCCCGGCAAGGCCGCGCATCTCGGAAAAGCACCCTTCATGGAGATGCAGCCTGTCGCCATATCTGTCGGCGAGGGCGCCGCCACGGGCGATGGCGTCGGGGTCGCGGTCGATGGCGATGACGGTGCAGGCGGCGGCGTTGAGGATGGCCTCGGTGTAGCCGCCATTGCCGAAGGTGGCGTCAAGATAGAGGCCGCCATCAATCGGGGCCAGGGCTGAGACGACGTCGCGCAGCAACACCGGCGTGTGAAGTGTCTGATGCCGGGGGTGCGCCGCTGTCATCAGCGCCTCCCCCGGGGGTCGCCTGGCGTCTCGTCCGGCGGACGCCGGCCGCCGCCAAGCCGCAGGCTCGGCAGCCCCTCGCTCTTGGCGCGGGTGCGGGCCTCGGTCTCGCGGGCGCGGTAGCGTGCGGGCAGCCAGATCTGGAAGGACCGGCCGATGCCGGCATAAAGCGCCATGTCGTCAAGCTCGGCGAAAGCGATGAAATCGGCCGAGAGCATGATCCGTCCCTCGCCATCGAGTTTCATTTCCTGCGCGCTGGACAGCATGGTCTGCAGCGTCGCCACCTCTTCGGACAGGCTGTCCATGCTGTCGATGGCGTCGACGATCTGGCCGATCCGCTCCGGCCCGCAGCCCTCAAGGCAGGGTTCGGTCAGCGATTTGAACAGATAGAGCGGGTCGCGGCGGCGTTCCAATACCGCGCGAAAGGACGCCGGCACGGACAGCCGGCCCTTGCGGTCGATGCGGTTCTCGAATGTGGACAGGAACAGATCCACGCGTAATCCCCAAAGCTAAGGCCCGATTTCCATAACGACTCCGGCCCCCCATGGGACGCAGCCATCCCATAGTGCCCGGATTTGACGGGATATGGGATTATTTGGGATATCATGGGAATTTTTGGCCGTCAATGGGTTCAAGCTGTTTTTTCATGGGAAAAAGCCAATATTCTCAATTGCTTAACTATAAAATTGAAGGGCGGCGTGTAACAGACTGAAAAATCGGTAGATTCCCAGTATTGTTCTGTTTTTGTTCTTGTTTTGGAGTGCGCACGGCCGAAATCCACCCCCCGAATCGGGCTACAGTGGGTGTTCTTTAGTTGGAGATGTGGTGTGTCACTGGAATCAAAACTGCCAGATGGCCTGTAAGCCGGGTTCTGTACCGGTTTCCCGGTGATGGCCATTCATCTAGCGGTGCCGTTGCCGGCCCCGTCAAGCAACCTACCCGGACATCGGCGCGGAACCGCGCCTGCCGTGCCCTGACATAACGCCGGGGCGCGGCCCGTGTCCCTACATGGTCTTGCTCCGGATGGGGTTTACCATGCCCGCCCCGTTGCCGGGCCGGCGGTGCGCTCTTACCGCACCTTTTCACCCTTACCGGTGGAACACCGGCGGTTTGTTTTCTGTGGCACTTTCCCTGGGGTCGCCCCCGCCGGGCGTTACCCGGCATCCTGGTCCCGTGGAGCCCGGACTTTCCTCTCCCCGTCCCGTGAAGGGGGCGGGCAGCGGCCATCCGGCCATCTGACAGCGGGCGGAGTGTAGGCGCGCCGGCATAAAGGGGTCAAGGTGGGGAGCGTCTGCCAAGCATCATCAATATTATTCGGTAACGTCAACGTGATTGGCCAACTTTTTCCAAACGAAGTATCAAACTTGTATCCAATTTTCAGAAACAACTAAAAGGGAAGTATCATGACGACAAAAGAATTTCTTGCCGTCCGTACCGCCCACGGTTTGCGGGATTTTGAGGTGTTTGGCGGCACGGCGAAGTGGCGAGTTGATTCGCGAAGGGTCCAGCAATGCAAATATGTTGTCTGTGTGAAGAACAATGGCGTAATGCAAGGTGGCTTTGGCAACCCGGATGTTGCCCCAGGCACGGCCTTTCTCATCGGTCGCATCACCGATGTGAGGGAAGTCGCCGTTGGCGATTGCCTTTTCTATATGGGCGATGCCTATGAAACGCCAGGGCGATATCTGGTCAAATTCGATTACTATGCGGACATTTCCATCTCTAACTCCTGGTTTGAATCACAGAATCCGATTGCCTATCGAGACGAGACAGAACTGGCCGATATTCTCTCTGGTCAAGGCCAGGATCTCGACATGTTGGATTTCCAACCCTTGCGCAACGCTTCTGACGAAGATGTTGCGTCCTATGTTGACCAACTCCCGACAGGCCCCGCCCGCATAAGCCGCGCCATCGCCTCCGCCAGTTCGCAACGAGGATTTACAATTCCCGAAGCAAGACAGGGGCTGGCGCAGCATTTTGGTGTTGCCGAGGAGGACATTGAAATCACGATCAGAGCGTGACCGCCCTTGCCAG